>NZ_JBQQBW010000177.1:0-9410 GCF_052245415.1 Streptomyces sp. 8N706
CCACATCACCTCCCTCAACGGCAGCTCCAGCACGCCGTCGAAAGCGGCACAGACCTCGTCCAGGGCCGCCCGGAAGGCGGGGAAGGCGTCGGCCAGGCCGCGGCCCATGCCGGGGCGCTGGGAGCCCTGTCCGGAGAAGAGGAACGCCGCGGCCGCCGGAGCGGTACCGCTGCCGGTCGCCAGGTTCGGCGCGTCCGCACCGTCCGCCAGGGCGTGCAGTGCCGCGTCGAGCTCGTCGCGGGTGCGGCCGATAGCCACCGCGCGATGCGGCAGCGTGGCGCGGGTGGTGAGGAGGGAGTGGGCGACGTCCTGCGGTAGCTGGGTGGTCGTGACCAGCCTCCGGGCCTGATCGCGCAGCGCCCCCGGGGTACGGGCCGACAGCACCCACGGCACCGCCGCGTCACCAGCCGGTGCGGCAGCGGGGCCGGGGGGCGCGGGCGAGGCGGGTTCGGGTGCCTGCTCCAGGATCACATGCGCGTTGGTGCCGCTGATGCCGAACGACGACACCCCGGCCCGGCGTACCCGCCCCGCCTCCGGCCAGGCGCACGCCTCGGCCACCACGTCCACCGCGCCCGACGACCAGTCGACCTCCCGGGTCACCTCGTCGACGTGCAGCGTCGCGGGCACCAGGCCGTGGCGCATGGCGAGCACCATCTTGATGACGCCCGCCACGCCGGCGGCGGCCTGGGTGTGGCCGATGTTGGACTTCACCGAGCCCAGCAGCAGCGGCGCTGCACGGTCCTGTCCGTAAGTGGCCAGCAAGGCGCGGGCTTCAATGGGGTCACCGAGCCGGGTGCCGGTGCCGTGCCCCTCCACCACATCGACGTCCGGGGCGGACAGACCGGCCGCGGCCAGCGCGGCACGGATCACCCGCTGCTGCGCCGATCCGTTGGGCGCGGTCAGGCCGTTGGAGGCGCCGTCCTGGTTGACCGCGGTCCCCCGGACGACGGCGAGCGGCCGCCGGCCGTTGCGCAACGCGTCGGACCGCCGCTCCAGGAGCAGTACGCCCACGCCCTCGCCCCACGCCGTACCGTCGGCGCCCGCCGCGAACGGCTTGCACCGGCCGTCCGGCGCGAGGCCGCGCTGCCGGCTGAAGTCCACGAACGGCTCCGGCGTGGCCATCACGCTCACTCCGCCCGCCAGCGCCAGCGAGCATTCGCCCCGGCGCAGCGACTGAACGGCCAGGTCGATGGCGACCAGTGACGACGAGCACGCCGTGTCGATGGTCAGCGCCGGCCCCTCCAGACCGAAGGCGTAGGACACCCGGCCGGAGACGACGCTGCCGGAGTTGCCAGTGCCCAGGTAGCCCTCCACGTCTTCGGGGACGCGGTGCAGGCGGGCTGCGTAGTGACCGCCGTTGGTGCCCGCGAAGACACCCGTGCGGGAGCCGCGCACCGAGGATGGGTCGATGCCAGCACGTTCGAAGACCTCCCAGGAGGTTTCCAGCAGCAGGCGCTGCTGCGGGTCCATCGCCAGCGCCTCACGCGGCGAGATGCCGAAGAAGTCCGCGTCGAACCCCGCGACGTCGTCGAGGAACCCCCCCACCCGTACGTAGCTGGAGCCCGGCCGTTCGCCGGTCTCGTCGTAGAGTCCCGCCACGTCCCAGCCTCGGTCCGTAGGGAAGGGCACCAGGCCGTCGCGGCCCTCGGTGACCATCGCCCAGAGGTCCTCGGGTGAGGTGACGCCGCCCGGGAGGCGGCAGGCCATGCCCACCACCACGATAGGGTCGTCGTCGGGCCCCGCGGTGGGCACGGGGACCTCGTCAGGGGTCTGCTCCGGCGTCAGTTCGGCGGAGAGCATGCAGGTCAGCGCGTCGGCGGTGGGGTGGTCGAAGACGATGGTGCTCGGCAGGGCGAGGCCGGTGGCCGAGCCGAGCCGGTTGCGCAGCTCTACGGAGGTCAGCGAGTCGAAGCCGAGGTCACGCAGGGGCCGGTGCGGCTCGACCGCCGCCGGATCGGGCAGCCCCAGTACGCGAGCGATCTGGCTGCGCACCAGGTCTCCCAGCCGGGACGGCTCCGCGGGCAGCGGCCCTGTCGCCGGTTCTGTGGTCACCGCGGGCGTGGTCAGCTCGGCGAGGAGCGTGCCGGCCCGGGCTGCGGTGCCGCTCGCAGCGAAGGCGTCCCAGTCGGCGTCGACCACGAGGGTGGACGGCTCGGCGGAGGCCCAGCAGCGGGCCAGCGCGGCGAGCGCGGTGTCCTCGTCCATCGGCAGCACGCCGGTCCTGGCCATCCGGGCCGCGACGGCGTCCGTGGCCGCCATACCCCTGCCCGCCCACGGCCCCCAGGCGACGGCCGTAGCCGGCAGTCCGGCGGCGCGCCGCCACTCGGCGAGCGCGTCGAGGCAGGCGTTGGCCGCCGCGTAGTTGGCCTGTCCGGCGCCGCCGACGGCGCCCGCGAACGACGAGAACAGCACGAAGGCGGAGAGCGGCTGGTCCAGTGTCTGCTCGTGCAGGACGGCGGCCGCCCGCAGCTTGGGCCGGAGCACGGTGGCGAACCGCTCGGGCGTGAGGGTGGTGAGCACCCCGTCGTCGAGGACGCCCGCTGTGTGCACGACCGAGGTCAGCGGGCGGTCTTCGGGCAGGGCGTCGAGCACAGCCCGCAGCTGCGAGGCATCGGCCACGTCGCAGGCGGCGACGGTGACTTCGGCCCCGTCGGCCTCCAGGGCGGCGACCAGGTCCGCGCTGCCTGGTGCGTCGGCGCCCCGGCGGCTGACCAGCAGCAGGTGCCGGGCGCCGCGCCGGGCCAGCCAACGGGCCACCTGGGCACCGAGCGCACCGGTGCCCCCGGTGATCAGTACGGTCCCGGCTCCCGGATCGGGTTCGGCGGCAGTGAGTTCGGTGGTGGGTTCGGCGGCGACCAGTCGGCGGGCGAACAGGCCCGCCGTACGCACCGCGATCTGGTCCTCGTCCCTCGCCGCGGCCAGCAGCCCGGCCAGCAGCCGCGCCGCCCGGGGGTCGGGGGTGGCGGGCAGGTCGGCCAAACCGCCCCAGTTCTCAGGGTGTTCGAGGGCGGCGACCCGGCCCAGGCCCCATACCGCGGCCTGCACCGGATGGACGACGGCATCCGTGTCCGCGGTCGATACCGCAGCGGTGGTCACGCACCACAGACGGGCGGCCGTCCCGGTCTCGTCCAGCAGGCGGACGAGAGCGGCGGTGCCCAGGAGTCCGGACGGCGTATCCGGGTCGCCGAGGCCGGTGTCGCCAAGCGCCAGCAGCGACAGAACGCCGCGGACGGGCCCCGCGGCGAGGGCCTCGCGCACCTCGTCGACGCGGTCCCCGACGGCCGTCACCGCTGCCACCTCGGCGCCGTGTGCGGCGAGGGCGTCGGCCAGCTCCGCGGCGGTCCGGTCGGCGCCGGTGGCCGGGGTGACGAGCAGCCACCGGCCGTCGAGCCGGCCGTCGGCCGGGGCCGGCAACGGGTGCCAGGCCACACGGTAGCGCAGCGCATCGGCCGGTTCCCGCCCGTCCTCGGTCTCCTCGACCGGCCACCAGTAGCGCTCCGGCTGGAAGGCGTAGGTGGGCAGGTCGATCAGCCGGGCCCGGTCGGCGTCCGCGGCGGCGAGCGGATCCCAGCCGACGCCGCGCACATGCAGCCGGGCGACGGCGGCGAGGGCGCTCTCCGGCTCCGGCGCCTGCGACCGCAGCGCCGGGACAGCCACAGCATCGCCCTCCACCAGCGGGGCGAGAACACCGCTGGGGCCCACCTCCAGGTGGTGCCGGACCCCGAGGCCGTCGAGCGTGGCCAGAGCGTCGGCGAACCGGACGGGCTCGCGGACCTGGCGCAGCCAGTACGCCGCGTCGAAGACCTGCTCGGGCTGCCCGGTGACCGACGAGACGACCGGCAACACCGGCTGGTGGAACGTCAGCTCCGACAGCACCTCGGCGAACTCCGGGAGGATCGCGTCGACGTGGCCCGAGTGGAAGGCACGGTCGACGCGCAGCCTGCGGTGCCGGACCCCGCGCTCTGCCAGGTGCGCGACCACCCGCTGGACGGGCTCCTCGTCGCCGGACAGGACAACGGCCGCGGGGCCGTTCACCGCCGCGATCCAGACTCCGGGCCCGAGCAGCGGGACGACCTCCTCCTCGGAGGCCCGTACGGAGACCATCGCGCCGACGGGCAGCCGCTGCATGAGGCGGCCACGAGCCACCACCAGGGCCGCGGCATCGGACAACGACAGCACGTCCGCGACATGCGCCGCGGCGATCTCGCCGATGGAATGGCCGGCCAACTGGTCGGCGGCCACCCCCCAGGACCGCAGCAGCCGGTGGAGGGCCACCTCGAAGGCGAATAGGCCGGGCTGGGTGAATTCGGTACTGTCCAGCAGCGCCTCGTCCTCGCCCCACACGATGTCGCGCAGGGACCGTCCCACGTGATCGTCCACGGCCGCGCAGACCTCGTCGAACGCGGTACGGAAAACGGGGAAGGCGTCGGCCAGTTCGCGGCCCATTCCGGACCGCTGCGCGCCCTGCCCGGAGAACAGGAACGCGGTCCGGCCGGGCACCGTCCCGTCGCCGGCGACCAGGTTCGGTGCCGCCTGACCGCGTGCCAGAGCGCGCAGCGCGGCGCCCGTCTCGTCCCGGTCGCGGCCGGTGACCACGGCGCGGTACGGCATCGCCGAGCGGGTGGCGACGAGGGAACGGGCCACCTCGGCAACCGATCCGGGCGCCGCCGCCAGCCGGCCCGCCTGCGCCCGCAGCGCCGCCTCGGACCGGGCCGAGAGCACCCAGGGGGTGAGCCGGGGCGCGGGTTCGACGGTGTCGTCCTCGGGGAGGGCGGGGGCCTGTTCGAGGATGAGGTGGGCGTTGGTACCGCTGATGCCGAAGGACGAGACGCCGGCCCGGCGGGGCCGGTCGGTCTCGGGCCAGGGGCGGGTCCGTGCGGCCAGTTCGATGCTGCCGGCAGTCCAGTCGACGTGCGGTGTGGGGGCGTCGATGTGCAGCGTGCCGGGCACAGTGGCGTGCTGCATGGCAAGGACCATCTTCATGACGCCGGCGACACCGGCGGCGGCCTGGGTGTGGCCGATGTTGGACTTCACCGAGCCCAGCAGCAGCGGCCGCTCCGGGTCGCGTCCCACGCCGTAGGTGGCCAGCAGGGCCTGAGCCTCGATCGGGTCGCCCAAGCGCGTTCCGGTGCCGTGAGCTTCGACCACGTCGACGTCGGTGGGCGCCAGGCCCGCGGCGTCCAGCGCGGCGCGGACGACCCGCTGCTGCGCCGGGCCGTTGGGCGCGGTCAGGCCGTTGGAGGCGCCGTCCTGGTTGACCGCCGAGCCTCGCAGCACGGCGAGGATCCGCCGGCCGTTGCGCCGGGCGTCCGACAGCCGCTCCAGGAGCAGCACACCCACGCCTTCGCCCCACGCCGTCCCGTCGGCGCCGGCGGCGAACGGCTTGCACCGGGCGTCGGCCGCGAGACCGCCCTGCCGACTGAACTCTAGGAAGGCGCCGGGGGTGGACATCACCGTCACACCGCCCGCGAACGCCAGGCCGCATTCGCCGCGGCGCAGCGATTCCGCGGCCAGGTGGATCGCCACCAGCGACGACGAGCACGCCGTGTCGACGGTCAGCGCCGGCCCCTCCAGACCGAGGGTGTAGGCGACCCGGCCGGAGAGCACGCTGCCGGAGCTGCCGGTGATCAGGTACCCGCCGCCCGCCTTCTCCCGGGTGCCGGTGAGGTTGATGTAGTCCTGGCCGTTGCTGCCCGCGTACACACCGGTCGCGGTGGCGCGCAGCGCGTCCGGGGCGATGCGGGCCCGCTCGGCGGCTTCCCAGGCCGCGTGCAGGAACAGCCGCTGCTGGGGGTCCATGGCGACGGCTTCCCGGGGGCTGATGCCGAAGAAGGCGGCGTCGAACTCCCCGGCGTCGTGCAGGAATCCGCCCTCTCGACTCAGCAGGGTGTCCGGTCGATCCGGGTCGCGCAGCGCACCGACCCGCCAGCCGCGGTCCGCGGGGAAGGGGGACATCGCGTCGACCCCGTCGGCCAGCATGTCCCAGAACGCCTCGGGCGAGTCGGACCCACCGGGGAACCGGCAGGCCATCCCGATCACAGCGATGGGCTCATCGGCCGCGGCGGCGGCTCGCACCGGCGCGGCCTGGGGGGCGGCGCCGAGCACCCGCTCACGCAGGAACCGGGCCAGCGCCCCGGGCGTCGGATGGTCGAAGACCACGGTGGTCGGCAGTTCGACTCCGCTCGCCGCGGCCAGGGCGTTGCGCAGCTGCACCGCACTGAGCGAGTCGACGCCGAAGTCCTTGAACGCGCGCTCGGCGTCGATCGCTTCGGCCGAGGCGTGGCCCAGCACCGCCGCGGTGTGCGTACGGACCAGTTCCTCGGCGGCCGCCGTCTGTTCGGCCTCCCCCAGGCCGGCCAGCGGGGCCGCCCACCCGTCGGTAGCGCCCTGCGGCACCGCGGTGCCCGCGGCGGTCCGCCGGGACACGGCGGTGCGGACAAGTCCGCGCAGCAGCGGTGGCGCGTCGGCGGCGGGCTCCCACTTCATGGGAACGACGACCGGCGAGCCGACGTCCAGTGCGCCGTCGAACAGCGCCAGCGCCTCCTCGGTCTCCAGGGGCGCCGCGCCGCCCGCGGCGAGACGGCGCAGATCCCCATCGGTGAGATGGCCGGTGAGACCGCTTCGGGCGGACCACAGTCCCCAGGGCAGGGACACGGCCGGCTTGCCCTCTTCGGTGCGACGGCGGGCGAGCGTGTCGAGGAAGGCGTTGGCCGCCGCGTAGTTCCCCTGCCCGGCGGTGCCGAGCACACCCGCCACGGAGGAGAACAGCACGAAGGCCGACAGCTCGGCGTCCTCGGTCAGGGTGTGCAGGTTCAGTGCTCCGTCGGCCTTCGCCGCCAGGACGCGGTCGAGCCGCTCCGGCGTCAGCTCGGTCACCACACCGTCGTCCAGCGCACCTGCGGCGTGCACCACCGCGGTGAGGGGGTGTTCGGCGGGGATGCCGGCGAGCACCTCGGCAAGCCGCTCACGGTCCGCGACATCGCAGGCAGCCACGGTCACCGAGGCGCCCTGTGCGCGCAGTTCGTCGGCGAGCGCGGTCGCTCCTGGTGCCTCGCCGCCCTGTCGGCTGAGCAGCAGCAGGTGGCGGACGCCGTGCGTGGTGACCAGATGCCGCGCGAGCAGCCCGCCCAGAACGCCGGACGCACCGGTGATCAGCACCGTTCCCGGCGCCCATTCGACGGCCGCACCGGGCGCCGCGCGCACCAGCTCGGGCCGCCGCACCACACCGTCCTCGATGGCGAGTTGCGGCTCCTGCGACTCCACGGCGGCCGTCAGCGCCTCGGTGCCCGCCCCGTCGAGATCGATCAGCATGAACCGTTCCGGATGTTCGGTCTGTGCGCTGCGTACCAGACCCCACACCGCGCCCGACACGGGCTCAGTCGGCGCCGTCACGGCGCCCTCCGTCACCACGACCAGCCGGGCGGCCGAGAACCGGTCGTCCGCCAGCCACTGCTGCACGAGCGCCAGCACCCGGTTCAGCGCGGCCCGGGTCGAGGACTCCGTCCGCGGGACGTGGGCCAGGCAGACCTCCGGCACGTCCGGGCCGACGGCCACTGCGTCGAGATCCGCGAACCGCTCCGCCTCGGGCAGAAGTTCCGCCGGAAACGTTCCCACCGTGGCCCAGCGCCGCGGACCGGCGGCGACCGGCGTCGCCACCGGGCGCCAGTCCATGGTGAACAGCCAGCGGCGGGCCGGAACGCCCTGGATGGTCCGCACCGTGCCGAAGCGGACGGACTCCGCGTCGAGCACCGGCCGGTTGGCGGCATCGACGGCGTCCCATGCGAAGGTGCGGGGGCCCGCGGGGGCCCAGCGCACCCGGAGCGTCGACGCACCGGTGGCGTGGATCCGCAGCCCGGTCCACTCGACGGCTTCGAGACCGTCGCCGAACCGCGCGGTCGCCGCGGCGAGCAGATCGGGGTGGAGGACGTAGCCGTCGGCAGCCGAGGCGCCCTCGGGCAGCCCGACCTCGGCCCGGGGACGGTCGTCCGCCGGGAGGCTGGGGGCGGCATCGTCGCTCAACGTCCCGCGGGCGCACAGCGTCCAGGCGTCGCCGTCGTCGGAGGCGTGCGCCGTCAGCGCGCGCCGACCCGCCTCGTCTGCCGTCTCGACGACCACCTGCACCCGTACCTCGCCCGCGCCGGGCAGCGCCTCGACCAGCAGATGGTCGATCGTGGCGCAGCCGACCGCGTCCGCGGCCGTGACGGCGAGGTCCACCACCGCCGCGGCCGACAGCACCGTCGCGCGACCGGTCAACACGGTGGTGTCCGACTGCGCGACGTCGAGCGCCGACCCGAGGACAGGGTGGGCGAGAGCACGCAGGCCGAGGCTCTCCGGATCACCGCTGTCCTGAGAAGGAGTAGGCCAGTGGTGTTGGTGTTGGAAGGGGTAGGTGGGGAGGGGGGTGTGGTGGTGGGTGGTGGGGATGTGGGGGGTGAGGTTGGTGGGGGTTCCGGTGGTGTGGGTGTGGGCGAGGGCGTGGAGGAGTTGGGTGTGTTGGGGTTTGTTGCGTATGAGGGTGGGGGTGGTGGTGGCGCAGGAGAGGGTGTCTTGGAGGGGGGTTGTCAGGACGGGATGGGGGCTGGTTTCGATGTAGTGGGTGTGGTGGTCGGTGGCGAGGGTGGTGAGGGTGGGGTGGAAGAGGACGGGGTTGCGGAGGTTGTTGTACCAGTAGGTGGGGTTGAGGGTGGTGGTGTCGGGAATGTGGTGGCCGGTGACGGTGGAGTAGAAGGGGATGGTTGCTTGTTGGGGGGTGAGGTGGATGTCGAGGAGGGTGGTTTTGAGGGTTTCGACGTGGTGGGTGTGGGAGGCGTAGTCGACGGGGATGGCGCGGGCGTGGATGCCGTGGGCGGTGCAGTGTTGGAGGAGGGTGTGGAGGGCTGTGGTGTCGCCGGCGACGACGGTGGTGGTGGGTGAGTTGTGGGCGGCGATGGTGACGCCGTGGGGCAGGAGGGGGGTGAGGTGGTCGGGGGGGAGGGTGATGGAGGCCATGGTGCCGTGGCCGGAGAGTTGGGGGAGGGCGGCGGCGCGTTGGGCGATGAGGCGGGCGGCGTCGTTGAGGGTGAGGGCGCCGGCGATGTGGGCGGCGGCGATTTCGCCTTGGGAGTGGCCGATGACGGCGTCGGGGTGGACGTCGTGGGCCTGCCAGGTACGGGCGAGGGCCACCATCATGGTGAAGAGGGTGGGTTGGACGATGTCGACGCGGTCGAGGGAGGGTGCGTTTGCGGTTCGGCGCAGGACGTCGGTGACGGACCAGCCGGTGTGGGGTGCCAGGGCGTCGTCGCAGTCGGCGACGGTTTGGGCGAAGGTGGGGACGGTGTCGAGGAGTTCCCCGCCCATGCCGGGCCATTGGGAGCCCTGGCCGGGGAAGACGAACACCGTCCCACCGCGCTCGGCACCCGCCTGACCCGTGA
>NZ_JBQQBW010000178.1:0-9386 GCF_052245415.1 Streptomyces sp. 8N706
GGACGCTTCCTTCGGCCCCGTCTCCGGGCCCTCCGGGCGCTTCCCTTCGGTGTTTCCAACCTTACCAGACTCTATTTCGCACCGTTCCCGGTCCGAATTCAGATTCCGGCCCCCTGTTGGAGCGGGGGTTTTCGCGCCTTCCGGCGCTGCCACCACGTTAGCGGATTTCCCGACCGGCTCATAATCGAGCCATTCGCATCAGATTTCGGCATGCCGAAATCATCCCCGATGGGAGATCGTGCAGAAGTGGTTTGCCGCCGGTGCGGCCCGAGTGATGCCGCAGAACCGTTACGTCTCCGTGGCAACCTGGAGGACTTTACGGATCTGACAGACCCGTGTCAAGCCCTCTCACGCAAGGTCCGACAGTCGCCCCTCGGCGTCCGGCTGAGCGTCCTCCACGCGCCGCAGCAGGCGGGTGAGCAGCTCGCCCAGCAGCGCCCGTTCCGCAGGTGAGAGGTCCTGGAGGAGATCCCCTTCGAAGACCGTGGCCAGGCGCATCGCCTCGAGCCACTTCTCCCGGCCCTCGTCCGTCAGTCCGACGATGACCCGCACGCGGTTGTTCTCGTCCCGCTCCCGCGTGACCAGCCCCTCGCTCACCATGCGGTCCACCCGGTGGGTCATCGCGGCCGGGGTCAGCCCCAGCCTCTTGGCCAGCTCTCCCGGACCCATGCGATACGGGGCACCTGCCAGGACGAGGGCCTTGAGGACCTCCCACTCGGTGTTGCTGATGCCGAGGGTGCCGGTCTGGCGGCCGTACGCGACGTTCATGCGGCGGTTCAGGCGCTGGAGCGCCGAGACGACCTGCTCGACTTGGGGGTCGAGATCACGGAATTCGCGCTGGTAGGCCGCGATCTGCTCGTCAAGACTCGGCTCCATGTGCGGCCCGGTCGGGTCCGGGGTGTCAGCCATGCGAGGAGTATGGCACGCAAGTCATTGGCATCGAAGTCCTTCACTGTGTACTCTTTAGAATCGAACTTTAGCTTTGAAGTCTTGAGGCTTCGACTCTTCAACCCTTCTTTGACCTAGGTAGGTGAGTGTGACCACCGCGATGGGCGCAGCTCTGCGCCGGATCCAGCTGGGTAACGCGCTGAGCGCGTTCGGTAACGGCTTCACTGTCCCGTTTCTGTTCATCTATGTGGCGCAGGTCCGGGATCTCGGCGCGGGCACCGCGGGTGTGGTGCTCGCGACGCTCGCTGTGGCCGCGCTCGTCGTGCTGCCCTTCACCGGTCGGGCCATCGACCGGCGGGGTCCGTTGCCCGTCGCGATCGCGGGTTCGGTCGCCGCGGCAGCCGGTTCGATGGCCCTCGGGCTGGCGGACACCGCGCCGCTCACTGTCGCCGCCGCGGGCCTGCTCGGCGCGGGCATCGCGGTGATCCAGCCCGCGCTGGCCACGATGATCGTGTGGTGCTCCACGCCGGCTACACGTTCCAGGGCCTTCGCCGGCCAGTTCTTCCTCAGCAACCTGGGGCTCGGCATAGGTGGGCTGCTCGGCGGGCTCGTCGTCGACACCTCACGCACACCCAGCTTTGTGACGCTGTTCTCCATCGAGGCCGCGATGTTCCTGGTGCTGGGTGCGACGGCGGCGACCGTGCGGCTGCCGAAGGTGCCCAAGGTCGAGGACGCTGTGCCGACGGACGTCCGGGCGCCCGGTGGCCTGCGGGCCCTGCTCGGCGACCGGACCATGGTCCAGCTGTGCGTGCTGGGCTTTGTGATGTTCTTCGCCTGCTACGGGCAGTTCGAGTCGGGGCTCTCCGCCTTCGCCGTCGATGTCGCACGGATATCCCCCACGACGCTGGGGGTCGCGCTCGCCGCCAACACCGCAGCCATCGTGCTGACGCAGTTCGTCGTACTGAAGCTGGTGGAACGGCGGCGGCGCAGCAGGGTCATGGCGCTGGTCGGGCTGATCTGGACGGTCGCGTGGGTCGCGGCCGGAGTTTCCGGAGTGGTGCACGGGAGCCAGGCGACAGCGACCGCGGCGATCATCTCGACGTATGCGCTCTTCGGGGTGGGTGAGTCGATGCTGTCCCCGACGCTGGCTCCGCTGGTCGCGGACCTCGCACCGTCCTCGCTCATAGGGCAGTACAACTCCGCCTTCGCACTGGTGAAGCAGCTGGCGTTGGCGGTCGGCCCCGCGGTGGGCGGGCTGATCGCGGGGGCGGGGATGTACACCGCGTACATCCTGCTGCTCGTCGGCTGCTCCCTCGGCATCACTGTGCTGGCGCTCCGCCTGGGGCGCCGGCTGAGCCCGGCGCAGGACAGGCCGCACCGCGCCACGGCCGCGTCCCCTGCCCCGGCCCCGGTGGTCGAGGAGCGGGCGGAACCCGAGGCGGGGGTGCAGGTGACGGCAGCCGTCTGACGTTGCGCGGCACTCGGGGCGGTGCCCACGCCGCACCGGCTCGGCTCCCGGCGCTACGCGTGCGGTTCCGGGGCCGACGGTAGTCCCAGGGCTACGGCACCCGGTGCTATGGGGGCTGCTCCGGGCCAACCCTGGTCCCAGGGCTACAGCGCCCGGTGTTACGTGTGGGCCCCGGGCTACGGGTGCGGGCGTTTCAGGGGGGCGGTTGCTGGGCTGCGGCTGCTGCTCCGGGGTTGCGCGTACGGCTCCGGTGGGCCAACCGCGCCGTCACGGTGAGCGCTGCCCTCCGCTCCTGCGCGCCTCCGGTCTTCCGGCTCGGTCCGGAAGGTCCGGCTGTCGGGCGACGTGACTCCGCCCGACCGCCTCTGCCGGAGCGGTAGCTCGCTGCTTCGGCGAGGCGGTCTTGTCGGGCTACCCCGCCGGGAGGGCGAACTCGCACCAGACCGCCTTACCGCCGCCCGGTGTGCGGCGGCAGCCCCACGACGAGGCGATGGTCGCGACGATCGAGATGCCCCGGCCCGCTTCGTCCACCGGCTCCGCGCGACGGCGGCGCGGCAGATGCTCGTCGCCGTCCGTGACCTCGACGATCAGCCGGCGGTCGGTGCGCCGCAGCCGGAGTCGCATGGGCGGGGTGCCGTGCTGGAGTGAGTTGGCGACCAGCTCGCTCGCGGCCAGCACGCCCAGGTCGCGCAGCTCGGCCGGGAAGCGCCAGCTCGCCAGGACGCCCGATGCGAACGCGCGTGCGCGGGGCGCGGCCTCGACTCCGCCGAGCAGTTCGAGGGCGGCGTTGTGGAACAGCTCCGCGTCATGGCCCGTGCGGGCGGGATGCTGGAGGACGAGTACGGCGACGTCGTCGTCATGGTCCGCGGTGACGCCGAGGGCGCGGATGAGTCGGTCGCACATGACCTGCGGCGAGCCCGTGGCACCCGCGAGCGCGCGTTCGAGGGCGGCGACGCCGTCGTCGATGTCCGTGTCGCGCCGTTCGACGAGGCCGTCCGTATAGAGCACGGCCGTGGAGCCGGGGCCCAGCGGCACGGAGCCCGAGGTGTGCAGCCAGCCACCGGTGCCCAGGGGCGGGCCGTTGGGCTCGGCGGCGCGGTGGACGGTGCCATCGGGGTCGCGGACGATGATCGGGAGGTGGCCCGCCGAGGCGTAGACGAGTCGGCCTTCGTTGGGGTCGTGGACGGCGTAGACGCAGGTGGCGATCTGGCTGGGGTCGATTTCCGCGGCGAGGCCGTCGAGGAGCTGAAGGACCTCGTGCGGGGGGAGGTCGAGGCGGGCGTAGGCCCGTACGGCCGTGCGGAGCTGGCCCATGACGGCGGCGGCCCGTACGCCCCGGCCCATCACATCGCCGATGACCAGCGCCGTACGGCCGGCGCCGAGGGTGATGACGTCGTACCAGTCGCCGCCCACGGCGGCGTCCGTGCCGCCCGGCTGGTACGTGGCCGCGACACGCAGGTCGTCGGGCTGCTCCAGCTGCTGTGGGAGGAGGCTGCGCTGGAGGGTGACGGCGGCCTCGCGCTGCCGCCGCTCGCTGGTGCGCAGTCGCTCGGCGGCCTCGACCTGGTCGGTCACGTCCGCGGCGAAGATCAGGACTCCGCGGTGGGGGCGGGTTGCCACGGGCGGTGCAGGCGGGGCTGATGGAGCAGAGGTGGCTGACGGGCCGGTAGTGACCGGCGGGGCGGGAGCTGTTCCCTTTTCCGCGAGTACGGCGCCCGGGTCGCGTGGCGTACGGCTCTCGGCGGACGCGCCCTCGGTGGGGCATGTACGGCCGTCGGCGGACGCGGCATCGCCGGGGCACGCACCGCCGCCGTCAGATACGCCGTCGTCGGCGGTCGCCGTGGACGGTTGGGCACCACCCTCGTCCGCGGCGGGAACTACTGCGGGGAGGTCGATCGGGCTGCACGTGAAGGTGAAGTAGCCGTGCCGGGTGCCGTCCCCGTCGGGCGCCACGCGCGCGCGGGGCACCCGACGGGACTTGACCGTGCGGGGCTTGCCGCTGCGCAGGACCTGGTCCATGAGGGCGAGCAGGCCGAGTTCGGCGAGTTCGGGAAGCTCTTCACGGGCGGGTGCGCCCGGCGCGCGGGGTCCGAAGACGCCGACGTACGCGTCATTGACGTACGCGACGCGGTGCTCGGGGCCGTGGACGACCGCGACCAGGCCCGGCACCTGTCCGAGGACGTCGTGGACGGACATCCCGTCCACGGTCGGGTGACCATCGGAGGGGGCGGCGACGGCCGGGGCCGTAACGATCCTGGGCATCGCGGAGGCCTGGTGCTCACCGCGCGCCGCGGGCACGGCACCGCCCGTCCCTGCGGCCGCCGACGGCTGCGGAGGGCCCACGCCACGGTCGGTCCGCGCGGCGGCGCGTCGCTGTGTTCCGGGGAGCCGGGCGCTCCAGCGCGTGAAGTTCACTGAGTTTTGCCTCGTGATGTCGCTTCGGGTCAGCCAGGCCGGCCGGGCGTACAGCTGCACTCTTTGTACGTGTGAGCCCACCCATGGTCACACGTCCAGTGTGACCGAGTGGACTGACATACGTCAGACGCGGGTCGTCCGTGGGGAGTTCCTGGCTCCGCCCAGCGGTCACGTCGTCTCGTTGTGGCGGCCCGTGCCGGCGGCGAGTTCGAATTCGCCGCGCGGGTTCTCCAGCGAGCCGAGCGAAACGATTTCCCTCTTGAACAGCCCGGACAAGGTCCACTCGGCAAGCACCCGGGCCTTGCGGTTGAAGGTCGGGACACGGCTGAGGTGGTAAGCGCGGTGCATGAACCAGGCGGGGTAGCCCTTCAGCTTCCGTCCGTAGATGTGCGCCACGCCCTTGTGCAGGCCGAGGGAGGCGACGGAGCCCGCGTACTTGTGCGCGTAGTCCTTGACCGGTTCGCCGCGGAGGGAGGCGAGGAGGTTCTCGGCGAGCACCTTCGTCTGGCGGAGGGCGTGCTGGGCGTTGGGCGCGCACGTCGCTCCGGGCTCGTCGGCCGTGAGGTCCGGGACGGCGGCGGCGTCGCCCGCGCCCCAGGCGTGGTCGACCCCGTCGACCCGGAGTGCGGCGGTGCACTTGAGGCGGCCGCGGCCGTTGAGCGGCAGGTCGCTCGCGGCGAGTACGGGGTGCGGTTTCACGCCGGCGGTCCAGACGAGGGTGCGGGTCGGGAAGCGGGAGCCGTCGCTCAGCACCGCCACCCGGTCCTCACAGCTGTCGAGGCGGGTCTCCAGACGTACGTCGATGCCGCGGCCCCGAAGTTCACGGACGGCGTACTGGCCCATCTCCTCGCCGACTTCGGGGAGGATCCTGGCGGTCGCCTCGACGAGGATCCACTTCATGTCCTCGGGGGAGACGTTGTGGTAGTAGCGCGAGGCGTAGCGGGCCATGTCCTCCAGCTCGGCGAGTGCCTCCACGCCCGCGTAGCCGCCGCCGACGAAGACGAAGGTGAGGGCGGCGTCGCGGACTTCGGGGTCTCGGGTGGAGGAGGCGATGTCCATCTGTTCGAGGACGTGGTTCCGCAGTCCGATGGCCTCCTCGACGGTCTTGAAGCCGATGCCGTACTCGGCGAGTCCGGGGACCGGGAGGGTGCGCGACACGGAGCCGGGGGCGAGGACCAGCTCGTCGTACTCGAGCTCGATCGCGCCGGCGCCCTCCTCCTCGGTGGCGAGGGTGGTGATGGTCGCGGTGCGCTTGGCGTGGTCGATGGATCTCGCCTCCCCGATGACGACCTGGCAGCCGTCCAGGACCCGGCGCAGGGGAACGACGACATGGCGGGGGGAGATGGAGCCGGCTGCCGCTTCCGGGAGGAAGGGCTGGTAGGTCATGTACGGCTCGGGGTCGAGCACGACGATCCGGGCCTCGTCGCGCTTCAGCTTCCGCTGGAGGCGCAGCGCGGTGTACATCCCGACGTAGCCGCCGCCGACAATGAGAATGCGCGCCGGTTCCTTCACAGAGGGTCTCCTCGCGACGTTGCTCGGCCCCTGGGTGGTGCGCCGCGGGGGGCGGGCCCCGCGGCAGAGCCGCTGACCATTGCGTGTACCCCGCCGTGTACCCCGTGAGGCACAGCACTCTCCCATGACGCACTGACGGCAGGCGTTTGTCCACAGGCCCGACGAAATGTGTGACCGGAGAACACGGGCCGAGCGCGGGCACGAATTCCTGTCTTCGCCGGGCAGCGTTGCAGGTCAGGACGGGGTGTCGGGGTGACCGGGGTGGCCGGAACCGGGGCGGATCGGGCCCGTGCTCCGATCGGGGGGCGGTCCGTGCGGAACTACCCTCTTCATTCTTGACCTGGGCTCAACTATGTTCATACATCGTCGGGGTGCCAGACCGCTCCCCGGCAGTCAGGGCGGGGAGTCTCCGGGGGGAGACATCATTACCGGGGGAACGGTTATGCACATTCAGGGCTCTTCTCATTGGCCGACCGCTGTCGCTTCCGACGGCAGTGGACCCACCATCGCGGCGAGTGCCGCAGCGGTGGGCGGTGGACCGGGCGGGCGCTCGGCGCCGCTTCGGGTGGACGCACAGCGCAATCTGGAACATGTCCTGCGAGCGGCTCGGGAGGTCTTCGGCGAGCTCGGGTACGGCGCTCCGATGGAGGACGTGGCTCGGCGGGCCCGGGTCGGCGTGGGGACGGTGTACCGGCGTTTCCCGAGCAAGGACGTGCTGGTCCGTCGCATAGCCGAGGAGGAGACCGCCAGGCTGACGGAGCAGGCGCGGACCGCGCTGGGGCAGGAGGAGGAGCCGTGGTCGGCACTCTCCCGCTTCCTGCGGACCTCGGTGGCGTCAGGCGCGGGGCGGCTGCTGCCCCCGAAGGTGTTGCGTGTGGGGGTGGACGACGCCGAGACGGAGGCGGCGGCCGAGGCGAGGGTGCCCCAGCAGCGGCAGGCGCAGCCGGGGCTTCGGCTGGTCGAGCAGCCGGCGCAGGCGGCTGTTGACGATCCGGACAAGGACTCCGGGGCGGCGGCGCTGCTGGAGGTCGTCGGTCAGCTGGTGGAGCGGGCGCGGGCGGCCGGGGAGCTGCGCGCGGACGTGACGGTCGGGGATGTGCTGCTGGTGATAGCCACGGCCGCGCCGTCGTTGCCGGACGCGGCGCAGCAGCAGGCGGCTTCGGCTCGTCTGCTGGACATCCTCCTGGAGGGCCTGCGGTCCCGTCCGGTGGCGTGAGCTCGGTCCGCGAGGGGGCTTGCCGGCGTACGTCCGGTCTCGTCATCTCGCGGCACTTCTCTCCGTCTCTCGGCAGGTCCTGCTCTCGGCAGGTCTTGCGATCTCGTCACTGCTCGCGATCTCTCGTCATCGCGGTCGCCGGGCCTTCGTTGTCCGTGGAGCACAACCCGAAAGGGTGAACGCCGTGCTCCACGGCTCGAAGACGCCCCGGATGGGTGGTTGACCCCTTTGACGGGGTAATGACGGCCTGCTCTGTAGCACGCTGACGCGACATATGCGGATGTGTCCGGCGGGTAGAGGGGCTTCCGCTCTGGGTGCCGACGGACGGGACGAACCATGCGGTGGCAGCGAACCGGGTGTCGAGGGGACCGGGCAGCCGGATGTGCTGCCCTCTCGGGCAGGTGCCGGGGCAGGGCGGTGCGCCTGGTATACCGCCTGTTGGTGGCCGGGGCGGGAGCGTGCCTCAGCAGCGGGGCGGCCGCAGGAGCAGCGGCGCCGAGCCCAGGGACAGGTACGGGAATGAGTCCGGACACCAGCCCCAGCGCGGTGTCCTCGTCCCGGTGGAGACCGCCCGCTGCAGCGGCGCGCGGACGTTGTCGAGCTCGGTCTCGAGCCGCCGGAGCCAGGGCAGTGCTCCGTGGACCGCAGACGCGGCTCCGCGGTGCGGACGAAGGCCCGCCGGAAGAGGCGAGGGCCGGAAGGCGAGGGCCGGAAAGGGTTGGGACCGGAAGAGGCCAGGCCCGTATCAAAGGGCCCGGCGCGGCACCACGCCCCCCGCCACCGCCCTCTGCCGCGGCGCGGCCGACCCCATCCAGCACGTGCCGCGCCGCGCCAGCAGCCGTCTCAGCCACAACTCCGTGGAGACCAGCTCCGCCAACCCGTCCAGGGGCAGCGGTTCGCCCCCGGCCGCCGAGCGCAGTGCCTTGCGGACGACCCGTGCTTCCACCAGGCCCGCGTCGGCCAGCAGCGGCGCGTCGAACAGGGCGATGAGGTCGCCCACGAATGCCCGCAGCCCGGTCCGTACCGCCGCCGAATGGGAAGCGTGCGATGTGGCACCCCAGCCGGCCGGGAGATCGCGGATGCCCGCACCCGCGAGGACGGTGCGCAACACAGAGGCGCGCGCCCCCGGTTGCACGCGGAGCGCTTCGGGGAGCGCGCGGCATGCGCGTACGACCTGGTTGTCGAGAAAGGGCGCGTGCAGGCGCTGGCTGCGCACCTCCGCGGCTTGTTCGAAGACACGATGGTCCATGGCGTACCGGGCGAGCGCCGCCCGGGCCCGCCGCTCGCCCGGGCGTTCGAGGGGCGCCGGCCGGGCCGCGGCCTCCTGCAGCCGGACCGACACTTCGGCGAGCGCTTCCCCCGTCAGCCAGCGCGCGGCCGGCCCGGGGCGGCACCAGGCCAGGGCTGCCACGGAGGCGTCCACGGCGCCGCCACCGCCGCCGAGGGCCGCTGTGCCGCCGAGGACGGCACCCCCGTCGGCGCCGTCGTCGAAGCGCCGGTCGAGGAGCCGCTCGGCGACGTCCTGTACGCCCTCGGAGTACGGCGTACGGGCCAGCTTGCGCGCCGCACGGTAGACGGTGAAGGGCACGAACAGCGACAGCGCCGACGGCCCGTCCGCTCTGGCCAGAGCCGCCACCGGCCGGAGCAGGCGCCTCCGCTGCCGGTCCAGCAACAGGTCGGCCAGGCGCGCCGGGTGGGCGTCGAGGACCTGCCTGGCCCCATGCCCCACCAGATGGTCCGCACTGCCCGCGGCCAGCCGCCGCCGGTGCCGTTCCGCGACGACCAGCGACGGCCCCGGCTCGTCCGTCAGCGGACCGCTGTCCAGGTCCGCGTACGGCAGGGCCTCCTCGCCCGCCGCCACGACCACATGGTGCAACCGGGGATTGG
>NZ_JBQQBW010000179.1:0-9174 GCF_052245415.1 Streptomyces sp. 8N706
CCCCGCCGCGGCCACCCCGCCCGCGACCGCCGCCCCCGCGCACCCGGTGACCGACGGCCCGGTCGACTATCAGCACCCGCGCCGCGCGTCGGCGGCTCCTCCCACCCCGCCGCCGGCCGCGCCCCCCGCCCAGCCCGGACAGCCCGCCCAGCCGGTCGCGGGCGACGCCACCGGCTGGACCATGGACGAGCGGCTCTACAACCAGGTCTGGGGCATGTTCGAGGACCTGGCCAGGACCATCGCCGCGTACCGCAGCGCGGTCGACTTCGCCGACTCCCGGATGGAACAGGAGCTCGACCGGGTCCTCTCCGATCCGCGCTCCCGCATCGGCACCGTCGGTGACACCGCCCGTGCGGAGGCCCGTGCCAAGCACACCCTGCTCGTCGACCAGGCCCGCGCCGCACTCGACCGCGACCTCGCCCAACTCGCCGCCGAGGCCGAGGTGGTGGAACCCGCGCTGCCGCCCGCCTTCGCCCGCTGGGACAGCCCGGTCTGGCAGGGCTACCGCGTGCCGATGGAGATACCCATGGCGCTCCGCCTCGGGGACCTGCATCTGCCAGAGCGCCCCGAGCTCCGTATCCCCATGCTGGTCCGGCTGCCGCTGGAGCGCGGGCTCTGGGTCGACAGCGGTCGCACCGGCTCGGCGGACGGAGCGCTGGTCGACCCGGAGAGGATGCGCCGGCTGGCCATGGACAGCGCCGTGGCGCATGCCGCGCGTCTGCTCGCCGTCCATCCGGCGGGCGAGTTCACCGTCCATGTGATCGACCCGGCCGGGGCCGCCGCGTCCTCGCTCGCTCCATTGGTGCGCTCCGGTGTGCTCCGTGAGCCGCCCGCCCCAGGAGCCGCGGGAGTCGCCGCCGTCATCGCCGAGCTGACCCAGCGCGTCGATCTCGTGCAGATGGCGGTACGGGCGGGGGCCTCCGACTCCCTGCCGCCGGACCTGGACACCTCGGAACAACTGCTGATCGTCAACGACTTCCCGCACGGTTTCGACGACCGGGCGGTCACCCAGCTGCGCTATCTCGCGGACGAGGGGCCGGCCGTCGGCGTACATCTGATGATGGTCGCGGACCGGGAGGACGCGCGGGAGTACGGGCCGGTGCTCGACCCGCTGTGGCGCTCTCTCCTGCGGATCACCCCGATCCCCGACGACCACCTCGCCGACCCCTGGGTCGGACACGCCTGGACCTATGAGCCGCTGCTCGCCCCCGACGGGAGCGAGGTGCTGTACCACGTGCTCCGGCAGGTCGCCGACGCCCGGCGCCGGTACGGCCGCTGACCCGCGCTCCGACGTGAGCTCGAACTCATACCGGAGCATGGGCTCGAGCTCGCACTTTACCTTTTCTTGGTGTTTCCTGTAGCGTTCTTGACGCGGAGGGGAGTACTCCCGCTGCGGCGTGCCCGTCAATACGGATCGATCCCTACGGATGGATGAGATCCCGGGGCGCCGGCCCGTGGTGCGGCATGCCGGTCACGGGCGGAAGAGACCTCCGGCAAAGAGCGACGACCCTGACAGTTGCCGTGAGAAATGCCGGAGGAACCGTGGACGTCTCCCTCGCCGTCTGGGCGCTGACCATCGTTGGTCTGTGTGCCCTCATCGCCGCCGATTTCTTCATCGGTGGCCGCAAGCCGCACGAGGTCTCCATCAAGGAGGCCGGCATCTGGACGATCGTCTGGATGGTTCTCGCCGGGCTCTTCGGTCTGGGCCTCCTGCTCTTCGCCGGCGGGCAGCCGGCGGGCGAGTTCTTCGCCGGCTACATCACCGAGAAGTCGCTGAGCGTCGACAACCTCTTCGTCTTCGTCCTGATCATGGCCAGATTCGCCGTCCCGCCGGTCCACCAGCAGCGGGTGCTGATGATGGGCGTCCTGATAGCCCTCGTCCTGCGTGCGATCTTCATTGCCGCCGGCGCCGCGATCATCGCGAACTTCTCCTGGGTGTTCTACGTCTTCGGCGCCTTCCTCATCTGGACAGCCTGGAAGCTCATCGAGGACGCGCGGACGGAGGAGCACGACGAGGAGTACCAGGAGAACCGCCTCCTCAAGGCCGTCGAGAAGCGCTTCCCGTCCACGGACCGGTACCACGGCACCAAGCTGTTCGTGACGGAGAACGGCAAGCGCCTGATGACGCCCATGCTCATCGTCATCCTGGCGATCGGCACCACGGACCTCCTCTTCGCGCTGGACTCCATCCCGGCGATCTTCGGCCTCACCCAGGACCCGTACATCGTCTTCACCGCCAACGCCTTCGCGCTGATGGGCCTGCGGCAGCTGTACTTCCTGATCGGCGGACTGCTGAAGAAGCTGGTCCACCTCTCGTACGGGCTGTCGGTCATCCTCGGCTTCATCGGCGTCAAGCTGCTGCTGCACGCACTGCACGAGTCCGGGTTCCACGTCCCCGAGATCAGCGTCCCGCTCTCGCTCGGCGTGATCTGCGCGGTGTTGGTCGTCACCACGATCACCAGCCTGTACGCGTCGAGGAAACAGGAGCGGGCCGAGGGCGCCGAGAAGCAGGACATCGACGTCTGACCCGTCCCCGGATCAGGCGGGCGCGCTCGCGGCGGCGGCCTGCTCGGTCGCCGACGCGGGGCGTGTCTCGGGCAGCAGCGCGAAACACACCAGGCTCAGCAGCGCGATCGCCGTCAGATACGTGGCGACGCCCCAGGGCGGCCCGTCGCCGGTGGCCACCGCGGTCGCGACGACCGGGGTCAGCGCGCCACCGAGCACACCCCCCAGGTTGTAGCCGACGGCCGCCCCCGTGCAGCGCACCCGCGGCTCATACAGCTCCGGCAGATACGCCGCGACCACGGCGAACATCGTGATGAAGGCCAGCATCGCGCCGAGGAAGCCCAGGAACATCAGCAGCGGCTCCCCGGTGCGCAGCAACCCGATCAGCGGGAACATCCACACGGCCGACGCCGTGCACCCGGCCAGGCACAGCGGCCGCCGCCCGTACCGGTCCCCGAGCATCGCCACGAACGGCGTGCACACGCCCTTGATCACCACCGCTGCCATGATGCATCCCAGCATCACCGTGCGGCTCACCCCGAGCTTCTCGGTGCCGTACGCGAGGGACCAGGTCGTCACGGCGTAGAAGACGGCGTAGCCCACGGCGAGCCCACCGGCGGTCAGCAGGACCAGCCTCCAGTGGCCCCGGACGACTTCGAAGAGCGGGACCCGGGCCAGCGTGCCCCGCTCGGCGAGCTCCTGGAACTGCGGGCTCTCGGCGAGCGAGGTACGCAGCAGCAGCCCGGCCAGCGCCGGCACTGCCGCGGCCCAGAACGGAACCCTCCAGCCCCAGGACCGGAACTGCGCGTCCGTCAGCGAGGCCGACAGCGCCAGCATCACACCGTTCGCCAGGAGAAATCCGACCGGAGGGCCGATCTGCGGAAAGCTTGACCACAGGGCCCGGCGCCCCTCGGGCGCGTGCTCGGCGGTCAGCAGCACCGCCCCGCCCCACTCGCCGCCGAGCCCCAGTCCCTGCAGAAAGCGCAGGGCGAGCAGCAGCAGCGGCGCGGCGACTCCGAGCGATCCGTACGTGGGGAGGCAGCCGACCGCGACCGTGGCGACGCCGGTCAGCAGAAGCGAGGCGATGAGCACCGGACGCCGGCCGTGGCGGTCGCCGATGTGGCCGAAGAGCACGGAGCCCAACGGCCGGGACAGAAAGCCGACAGCGAACGTCCCGAACGCGGCGAGAGTGCCCGCGAGCGGGGAGAAGGTCGGGAAGAAGAGCGGGCCCAGGACCAGGGCCGCTGCGGTGCCGTAGACGTAGAAGTCGTAGAACTCGATGGCCGTGCCGGCGAGCGATGCCGCGGCCAGGCGCCTCATCGGAGGGCGGCGGTCGGTGACGGCGTGATCGTTCACGCCGCGCTCAACGAAGTCGCCGGCCCGGGGGTCACCGGGTGGCGGGCGGCGTATGGCGGCATCCGGGGGGTGCGGGCGTACCGGACGCGTGGGTACGTGACCTCTTTGTGCGCCTGCGGTCGGGACCCGTGCGTGGGCGCCGGGGACGCCGATGCGCGAACGGTGTGGGGAGCCTGGGCGCCCGCGGCGAGGGATGCCTGCCCGGAGACGCCGGTGCGCCCCGCAGGTTCGCGTCAGGACGTCACCGCGATGTCATGACGTCACTGCGATGTCAGTACGTCACCGCGATCCGCCGGGCCCGGCGGGAATCGGACGGAGATCTGGTCACGGGAACGGCTGAACGAACGCGGGCCCGCCGCCGTACAGATAACCGACGCCCGTCGGCGACGTCGGCGTGCCCCCAGGAGGGGCGAGACGGTCCGCCGGCAGGGCGACGATCAACTGCAGCGCAGATCCGGTCCTTGGAGGAGTGCATGAGTCAACGCAAGCTCAGTGCCGCGGAGCGGCTGGCCGCCAGGATCCGAGGCGTGGAACCGTCCGATCCGGCGGCCGAGTGGCCGGGAACCGCGGAACAGCAGGCTCTCCGCAGCATTCGAGTGAGCACACCGGCCGGCCACTGGCACGTCGGCGGCTACCAGCCCGATGACGACGGACCACCCAGTGCGGCGTAACCAGCAGCGCCCGTCCTGGCGGACGGAGGGCGTGGCCGGCCGGGGCATGTGATACGCCCCCGCCTCTGGGAACCGCCTCGTCCGTCCGGGACAGCGCTGTTCAACGCCGTGAACCCCGCCACGCGGCGGGCACTTCCGGTGCGTCGGCTCCACGCCCCGGTGTCCTCGCGGCGGCGGGGCCTCGGACGGTCCCCGCCGAGGGTGGATCACCAGCCGCGGGCCTTCCACTCCGGCAGGTGAGGCCGCTCGGCTCCGAGGGTCGTGTCGTTGCCGTGGCCCGGGTAGACCCAGGTCTCGTCGGGGAGCCGGTCGAAGAGCTTGGACTCGACGTCGGAGATCAGGGTCGCGAAGGCCTCCGGGTCGTTGTGGGTGTTGCCGACGCCGCCGGGGAAGAGGCAGTCGCCGGTGAACACATGCGGATGGCCGTGCGGGTCGTCGTAGACCAGGGCGATACTGCCCGGCGTGTGGCCGACGAGATGGCGGGCGGTCAGCTCCACCCGGCCGACGCGGATGGTGTCCCCGTCCTCGACGAGGACGTCCGTGGGTACGGGGATGCCCACGGCGTCGTGGCGTCCGGCGTAGGTACGGGCCCCGGTCGCGCCCACGACCTCGGCCAGCGCCTGCCAGTGGTCCGCGTGGCGGTGGGTGGTGACCACCGAGGCGATGCCGCCGTCGCCGATGAGGTTGAGCAGCGTCCGCGGCTCGTTGGCCGCGTCGATCAGCAGCTGGACATCGGTCGCGCGGCAGCGCAGCAGATAGGCGTTGTTCTCCATCGGGCCGACGGCCACCTTCGAGATCATCAGGTCCGGCAACTCGTGCACGTCCGCCGGTCCGCCGACCGTCACCACTCCGCTGTACGTCATGGCCTCAGCCTAGCGGCGGCAGGTCGGGCAGAGCGGAGCCGCGGGTCTCGAGGCGGGAGCCGTCCCCCCGCCCGGTGAGCCAGCCGAGCAGGGCGGTGGCCGGCCCGGCGACCGCGACGGGGTCACCGTCCGTACGGCCCGTACGCCAGCTGCGGCCGTCGTCGGCGGTGATCAGCAGGGCGGGAACGTCGGAGCGGCCCGCGAACCGTTCACCGGCGACGTAGTCCAGATCGCGGTCGACGAAGGATGCCGGGAGGTCCTCGACCGTGTAACCGACGCCCAGATCGACATGGTGCAGCTCGATCTCGACGAGCCGGCGGAACGGCACCCGGAAGGCCCGGTCGGTGACACCGTTGCGCAGCGTGACGGTCGCCTCCCACGCCTCGGGATGAAGTGCAGCGGCGGCGGTGTTGAAACGGTCGGTGCCGGCGAGCAGGTCCTCGATCTGGACGGAGAGCGGGCGGTCCGCGCCGCGTTCGATGTCGGCGCCGCGGGCCTCGGCGCTCGCGTACATCGGGATGTGGGTGCCGGTGCGTGCGGCATCGAGGACGTTCACGAGGGCGTCGGCGTTGCGTGCCAGGTGGGCGAGGACATGACCGCGTGACCAGCCCGGGAGCAGTGACGGCTCGCGGAGGTCCGCGTCGCCCAGCTTCCTCACCGAGGCGAGCAGCCGGTCGGTGGCCTCCTGGACGGCCGCTGTGTCCCGTACCTGATCAGTTGTGGGGCGCACATGATCGGTCATGACCCGACGTTAGCGCCGCCACACGTTCGGGTGAAGGAGTCGACACGGGCCCGTAAATCGAAAGCCCGTGCTATAGGCTCGGGTCCGGCATCAGTAAGACATCGCTGTGGCGCCGCCCATACCCTTGACCGGGGGTGCCGGCGCACCCCACCTCTTCTCAAGAAAGGTGCCGACCGGCGTGGCCGACCGTCTCATCGTCCGTGGCGCTCGAGAGCACAATCTCAAGAACGTCTCGCTCGACCTCCCCCGCGACTCCCTCATCGTCTTCACCGGGCTGTCGGGTTCGGGCAAGTCCTCCCTCGCGTTCGACACGATCTTCGCCGAGGGGCAGCGCCGCTACGTCGAGTCGCTCTCCTCCTATGCCCGCCAGTTCCTGGGCCAGATGGACAAGCCCGATGTGGACTTCATCGAGGGTCTGTCGCCGGCGGTCTCCATCGACCAGAAGTCGACCTCGCGCAACCCGCGCTCGACGGTGGGCACCATCACGGAGGTCTATGACTACCTCCGGCTGCTCTTCGCCCGCATCGGCAAACCGCACTGCCCCGAGTGCGGCCGCCCCATCTCCCGCCAGTCCCCGCAGGCCATCGTCGACAAGGTGCTGGGCCTGGAGGAGGGCAGCCGATTCCAGGTGCTCTCACCGCTGGTGCGTGAGCGCAAGGGCGAGTTCGTCGATCTCTTCTCCGACCTCCAGACCAAGGGCTACAGCCGGGCCAGGGTGGACGGCGAGACGATCCACCTCGCCGAGCCGCCGAAGCTGAAGAAGCAGGAGAAGCACACCATCGAGGTGGTCGTCGACCGCCTGACCGTCAAGGACAGCGCGAAGCGCCGGCTCACGGACTCCGTCGAGACCGCGCTCGGGCTCTCCGGCGGCATGGTGATCCTGGACTTCGTCGACCTCGACGAGGACGACCCGCAGCGCGAGCGGATGTTCTCCGAGCACCTCTACTGCCCGTACGACGACCTGTCCTTCGAGGAGCTGGAGCCGCGCTCCTTCTCCTTCAACTCGCCCTTCGGCGCGTGCCCCGACTGCACCGGCATCGGCACGCGTATGGAGGTCGATCCGGAGCTGATCGTCCCGGACGAGGAGAAGTCACTCGACGAGGGCGCGATCAGCCCCTGGTCGCACGGCCATACCAAGGACTACTTCGCACGGCTGGTCGGTGCCCTCGCCGACGAGTTGGGGTTCCGTACGGACATCCCCTGGGCCGGGCTGCCGCAGCGTGCGAGGAAGGCCCTGCTCAACGGGCACCGGACGCGGATCGAGGTGCGGTACCGCAACCGTTACGGGCGGGAGCGCGCGTACACCACCTCCTTCGAAGGTGCGGTGCCCTTCGTCAAGCGCCGGCACTCGGAGGCGGAGAGCGACAGCAGCCGGGAGCGCTTCGAGGGCTATATGCGCGAGGTGCCCTGCCCGACCTGTGAGGGCACCCGGCTCAAGCCGATCGTGCTCGCGGTCAGCGTGCAGGGGAAGTCGATCGCGGACGTCGCCGCGATGTCGATCAGCGACTGCGCCGACTTCCTGCGGGACATGACGCTCACCGCGCGGGAGAAGAAGATCGCCGAGCGGGTCCTCAAGGAGGTCAACGAGCGGCTGAGGTTCCTGGTCGACGTCGGCCTCGACTATCTGTCGCTGAACCGGGCGGCCGGCACCCTCTCGGGCGGTGAGGCCCAGCGCATCCGGCTGGCCACCCAGATCGGCTCCGGTCTGGTCGGCGTGCTCTATGTGCTGGACGAGCCGTCGATCGGCCTCCACCAGCGCGACAACCACCGGCTGATCGAGACGCTCGTACGGCTCCGGGACCTCGGCAACACCCTCATCGTCGTGGAGCACGACGAGGACACGATCAAGACCTCCGACTGGGTCGTGGACATCGGCCCGGGGGCCGGCGAGCACGGCGGCAAGGTGGTGCACAGCGGTCCCCTGAAGGAGCTGCTGACCAACAAGGAGTCGATGACCGGGCAGTATCTGGCCGGGAAGAAGGAGATCCCGACGCCGGACATCCGGCGGCCGGTGGACACCGAGCGCCAACTCACGGTGCGCGGAGCCCGGGAGAACAATCTGCAGGACATCGATGTGTCCTTCCCGCTCGGGGTGTTCACGGCGGTGACCGGAGTCTCCGGGTCCGGAAAGTCCACGCTGGTCAACGACATCCTCTACACGCATCTGGCGCGCGAGTTGAACGCCGCGCGGACGGTGCCCGGGCGGCACACGCGCGTGGACGGCGACGACCTCGTCGACAAGGTGGTGCATGTCGACCAGTCGCCCATCGGCCGTACACCGCGCTCCAACCCGGCCACGTACACCGGTGTCTTCGACCATGTGCGGAAGCTCTTCGCGGAGACGATGGAGGCCAAGGTCCGCGGCTATCTGCCGGGCCGGTTCTCCTTCAACGTCAAGGGCGGACGGTGCGAGAACTGCTCCGGTGACGGCACCATCAAGATCGAGATGAACTTCCTGCCGGATGTGTATGTGCCGTGCGAGGTCTGCCACGGCGCTCGCTACAACCGGGAGACCCTGGAGGTCCACTACAAGGGCAAGTCCATCGCCGAGGTGCTGGACATGCCGATCGAGGAGGCGCTGGACTTCTTCGAGGCCGTCCCGACGATCGCCCGCCATCTGCGGACGCTCAACGAGGTCGGGCTGGGGTACGTACGCCTCGGGCAGTCGGCGCCGACCCTGTCCGGCGGTGAGGCACAGCGCGTCAAGCTGGCGAGCGAGCTGCAGAAGCGTTCGACGGGCCGGACCGTCTACGTCCTGGACGAGCCGACGACGGGCCTGCACTTCGACGACATCAGCAAGCTGATCAATGTGCTGTCCGGACTGGTCGACAAGGGCAACACGGTGATCGTCATCGAGCACAACCTCGATGTGATCAAGACGGCCGACTGGGTCGTCGACATGGGGCCCGAGGGTACGTACGCCTCGGGCAGTCGGCGCCGACCCTGTCCGGCGGTGAGGCACAGCGCGTCAAGCTGGCGAGCGAGCTGCAGAAGCGTTCGACGGGCCGGACCGTCTACGTCCTGGACGAGCCGACGA
>NZ_JBQQBW010000018.1:0-90185 GCF_052245415.1 Streptomyces sp. 8N706
GTAGCGCCGTCCGCCCGAAGGGCGGGGGTCGCGGCGGCTGGTGCGTGCGATCGCAAGGCGGAGGGTCGTCCTCGTACTGGGCGTACTCGGACGAGCCCGACAACGCAGCGAGCGTGCGTGCCAGGCGCCGCGGGCCAGGCGGGACTTTCGAAACACGCCCTAGGACCGCGTCAGCCGAGGTCCGCCCGGTACGAGGGTTCGGTCAGCTGCAAGGCGCCCGGATCGGCCTCTGGCGTTCCCCGTGCCGAAGGCCGGGGGAGGGCCTGCTCGGCCGCTCGGGCAATACGGCATATGGCCGTGCCAGGGGCAGCGAGCGGGGCGCACCGTGGCCGGCGCGGCCACCAGTTGTCGCCGGGCGCGCTTCCCCGGACGGCGGCGCCCGGACCCACGTATCGGGCCGCCGCTCGGCCTGCGCGCCCCGAGCGGCGCGCAGGCCCGCGTACCGGCACGGCGGCCCGGTGCACGCCCGGGGCCCCGCGGTCAGGCCCGTGTCCCCGCGCGGCGGCCCGGTCCCTTGGACCCGTGTCCCGGGGCGGATCCCCGGACGGGTGATAATCGCCCCCATGCCCGAACTCACCCGGACATCGACCGCGCCCCCGCCGGGCAGCCCCTCCCTCCGCGAGCGCGCCACCGCGTCGCTGCGGGCGGCGGCGCCCGCCCTGCTGGCGTACGCCGGGGTACGGCTTGTGGGACTGGTCATCCTCGGTATCTCCGCCGGGGTCGCCGGGAAGAGCCCGCACACGCTGCTCAGCGAGCGCTGGGACTCCCTCTGGTACGCCCGTGTCGCCACGCAGGGATACGGATACGAGGTCCGTCTGCCCGACGGCGACATCCACTCCAACCTCGCCTTCTTCCCGCTGATGCCGGGGCTGGAGTGGTTGATCTCCACGGTCGGTCCGCTGAGCGTTCCCGACGCGGGACTCCTGGTGAGCTGGCTCGCCTCCCTCTTCGCCGCCTGGGGGATCCACGCCATCGGCACGCTGCTGTACGGGCGCCGGGCCGGGCTCGTCCTCGCCGTGCTGTGGGGGGCGTACCCGACGGCGTTCGTGCAGTCGATGGCCTACACCGAGACGCTGTTCACGGCGCTCGCGGCCTGGTCGGTGTACGCGGTGCTGCGGCGGCGCTGGGTGTGGGCCGGGGGCCTGGCGGTGCTCGCCGGGCTGACCCGGCCGTCCGCGGCGGCCGTGGTCGCGGCGATCTGGATACCGGCCGCCGTCCTCCTCATCCGTGAGTACCGGGACGGCACCCGCCCCGGCGAGCTGCTGCGCCGGCACCGCCGCGTGCTCGCGGGCGTCGTCCTGGCCCCCCTGGGCTGGCTGGGATATGTCGTGTACGTGGCCGTGCGCAACGGCAGCCCGTTCGCCTACTTCGAAGTGCAGGGCCGCTGGGGCAACGGCTTCGACGGCGGCCGAGCGCTGGCCGGTTTCGTCTGGAAGAACCTCACCACGAACCTCTTCGCGGGGCTCGCCCTGTGCGCCGCACTGGCTCTCGTGGGCTGGCTGCTGTGGCTGTGCGTACGGCAGCGGCAGCCCCTGCCGCTGCTGGTGTACACGGCGGCGATGGTGGTGATCTCCCTGGTCGGGGCGGGCTACTTCGGCTCGCGGCCGCGGCTGATGATGCCCGCGTTCCCCCTGCTGCTGCCCGCGGCGGTCGCCCTGCTGAGGCTGCGCCCGGCGCGGACCACTGCCGTTCTCGTCGCGGCGGCGCTCGCCTCCGGGTCGTACGGGGCCTTCACCCTCCTCGGCTCGGGCCCGCCATAGGTGCGGGCCGTCGTTCCGCCGGGCGGAACGGGTGGGCACAACAGCCGCACCGGCCGCTGCAGTCGGGGCGAATCGCGGCGCTCACGGCGGAACGGACCACCGGCAAGGAGCCGCACACACGGCCCCGGTGATCAGGCGGCGCACCACTGCCGGGTGCGAGTCGGGTGTGCCCCCGGCCGGAGCCCGGGGGCACATCCGGCGGAGCGCCGGCCGTCAGCGCGCCGTTTCGGTGTGGACGAACTCCACGAGGCGGGTGAGCGCGTCCGGGTCCGTGCTCGGCAACACGCCGTGCCCCAGGTTGAAGACATGGCCGGGCAGATCGCGGGCCGCGTCCAGCACCTCGCGGGCCTTGGTCTCCACGGCCTCGCGCGGAGCGAACAGCACAGCGGGGTCGAGGTTGCCCTGCAGCGCCCTGCCGGGGCCGACGCGGCGGCCGGCCTCGTCCATCGGTACCCGCCAGTCGACGCCGACCACGTCCGCGCCCGCCTCGCCCATGAGGCCGAGCAGCTCGCCCGTACCGACGCCGAAGTGGATGCGCGGAACGCCGTATCCGGCGACCGCGTCGAAGACCTTGGCCGACGCGGGCAGGACGGAGCGGCGGTAGTCGGACGGGGCGAGCGCACCGGCCCAGGAGTCGAACAGCTGCACCGCCGACGCGCCCGCCTCGATCTGCACCTTCAGGAAGGCAGCGGTGATGTCCGCGAGCCGGTCGAGCAGATCGGCCCACAGGTCCGGGTCGCCGTACATCAGCGCCTTGGTGTGCTCGTGGTTACGGGACGGCCCGCCCTCGACGAGATAGCTCGCGAGGGTGAAGGGCGCGCCCGCGAAGCCGATCAGCGGGGTGGCGCCCAGCTCTCCCACGAGCGTGCCGACGGCCTCGGTCACATACGTCACATCGTCCGGCTCCAGCAGACGCAGCCGGTCCAGATCGGCGCGGGTACGGATCGGCTGGCCGATCACCGGCCCCACGCCCGGCTTGATGTCGAGGTCCACGCCGACGGCCCGGAGCGGTACGACGATGTCGCTGAAGAAGATGGCGGCGTCGACCTTGTGGCGGCGGACCGGCTGCAGCGTGATCTCGGTGACGAGGTCGGGACGCATGCACGAGTCGAGCATGGGGATGCCCTCGCGCAGCTTGAGGTACTCGGGCAGTGAGCGTCCGGCCTGCCGCATGAACCAGACCGGCGTATGCGGCACCGGTTCCCGGCGGCACGCCTTCAGGAACGCCGACTCGGCGACTGCTGTGCTGGTCTGCTGCTGGCCCGTCGGGCGGTCGTTGGCACTCACGCACAGAATCTTCGCACGCGGCCCCAAGAGGCTGTCGCCTCCCGGGTGTCCCTACCCGTCACGGGCTCCCGTTCCGCCTAGTCTTCCCCGCATGGCTGCGGCTCAGGGACGACTTTCGGATGGCGCTGACGATACGGACGACACGGCCGGGGACGAGGCCCCGCTGCCCTTCCGCCAGGCGGTCGAGGCGCTGCGCACCGCTCGGCTGCGGCCCGAGATGGAGATCGACCCGACCCGGCCGCCGCAGCGGCTCGCACCCTTCGCCTACGCCCTCGAGGCGGCGGTCGTCGCGGACGGCGAGGACCTCACCGACGGTCGGCTCGTCCTCCTGCACGACCCCCAGGGACACGACGCCTGGAAGGGCACCTTCCGGCTGGTGACGCTCGTACGGGCCGAGCTGGAGCCCGAGATGGCGGCCGACCCCCTGCTTCCCGAGGTCTGCTGGTCGTGGCTGACGGGAGCGTTCGAGGCGCGCGGCGTGGAGTACGGGGAGGCGAGCGGAACCGTGACGCTGGCCGGTTCGCACTACTTCGGCGGGCTGGCGGACAGGGCCCCGGCGACACAGATCGAGATCCGGGCGTCATGGACGCCGCGCGAGGGCACGGGGGGCGTGCCGGACACGGCCGCGCACCTCGCTGCCTGGTGCGAGTTGCTGTGCCAGATCGGGGGGCTGCCGCCGGCGAACGGGTCCGACGGGGGCGTCGTCTCACTGCCCCAGCGCCGCGGCCCGCAGTCCCGCTGACGCTCCGGGCGACGCCGGTACACCCTCCCCGCCCGCGCCGTCCGCCTTCCGGGGCCCGTCCACCCTGCGGGGCCCGACACCCTCCGGGGCCCGACGCCCCGTACACCGTCACCCGGGGGCGTCGCACCCACTTCTCCGCTGATGATCGATCACGCTTCCGAATTGCCCGAATTGTTACTCACCAAATCGTGATCATTTACTAAAGCTGCCCGGTTTTGCTGCCGAAGGAACCTGTGACCCTTCCCGCATGGATCGCCCCGACTTCCCCATGGTCGGCCCACGTCCCGCCACTCCCCCCCAGGAGGCCTGGTGTCCGTTCTTCTCGAGCAGCCCGCAAGCCTGGTCGCCTACCGCCCGAACAAGCCGACGGCCATGGTCGTCGTCGCCGACCCCCGCGTCCGCTCCACCGTCACCCGTCACCTGTGGGCGCTCGGCGTGCGTGATGTCATCGAGGCGTCGTCGATCGCGGAGGCCCGTCCCCGAGTCGGCAACCCGCGCGACATCTGCGTCGCCGATGTCCACCTCCCCGACGGCTCAGGCCTGACCCTGCTGTCCGAGACCCGCGCGGCCGGCTGGCCGAACGGCCTCGCCCTCTCCGCCGCCGACGACATCGGCGCCGTACGCAACGCGCTCGCCGGGGGCGTCAAGGGGTACGTCGTCACGGGCACCCGCACCAATCTGGGTATCCCCGGCCGTCCCGGCACCGTACCGGTCGGCGCGGCCGCGGCCCGGATGCAGCGCCGTCCGCCGGGCGCCCCCGGGCACCCCGGCGGCTACCGCGAACTGTCCGGCCGGGAGGTCGAGGTCCTGCGGCTGGTTGCGGAGGGCCAGTCCAACAAGGCCATCGGCGTCTCCATGGGGCTGTCCGCCCTGACCGTGAAGAGCCATCTCGCCCGGATCGCCCGCAAGCTGGGCACCGGCGACCGGGCCGGAATGGTGGCCGTCGCCCTCCGTACCGGCATCATCCACTGACCCCGGCATCGCACAGACGCCCGCGGACAGAACGTTCAGTCGGCGGGTGTGACCGACGCCCAAGAGACCGCAGCAGACCAGTCACTGCGAATTGCCGGTGGCGCTGCGACAGCAGCAGCAGCAGCAGCCACTGCGAGCCCGGACCTCCCGTCCGCGCCGGTCCCCTTGCTGGAGCCCCGTGAGGGCATTCCTCCCGTGACCGCGACGCCCGAGGCGCTCGCCGAGGTGGTGGCGTCCTTCGCCGCCGGCACCGGCCCCGTGGCCGTCGACGCCGAGCGGGCCTCCGGCTACCGCTACGGGCAGCGCGCCTATCTCGTCCAGCTCCGGCGCGCCGGAGCGGGCAGTGCCCTGGTCGATCCGGTCGGCTGCCCCGACCTGTCCGGGCTGGGCGAGGCGATCGGCGACGCCGAATGGGTGCTGCACGCCGCCACCCAGGACCTTCCGTGCCTGCGCGACATAGGCATGACCCCGCGCAGGCTCTTCGACACCGAGCTGGCCGGGCGGCTCGCCGGGTTCGCCCGGGTCGGCCTGGGGGCGATGGTGGAGAACGTCCTCGGCTACGCCCTGGAGAAGGGTCACTCCGCCGTCGACTGGTCGACCCGCCCCCTGCCGGAGCCCTGGCTGCGCTACGCCGCTCTCGATGTGGAACTGCTGATCGACCTGCGGGACGCGTTGGAGGAGGAGCTGGACGGGCAGGGCAAGCTGGACTGGGCCCGCCAGGAGTTCGCGGCCATCGCCGCGGCGCCCCCGGCCCCGCCCCGCAAGGACCCGTGGCGCCGTACGTCCGGTATGCACAAGGTACGGCGGCGCCGTCAGATGGCCGTCGTACGGGAGCTGTGGACGGCCCGTGACCGGATCGCCCAGCGGCGGGACGTCTCGCCCGGCAAGGTGCTGGGGGACTCGGCCATCGTGGAGGCCGCCCTCGCCCTCCCCGCCGATGTACAGGCTCTCGCGGCCCTGCCCGGCTTCGGGCACCGGATGGGGCGCAAGCAGCTGGACCAGTGGCAGTTTGCCGTGGACCGGGCCCGTACGCTTCCCGACGCCGAACTCCCCCAGCCGGGGCAGCCGGTGGCCGGGCCGCCGCCGCCGCGCGCCTGGGCCGACAAGGACCCGGCCGCCGCGTCCCGGCTCTCCGCGGCACGGGCGGCGGTGACGGCTCTCGCCGAAAGCCTCAATCTGCCGCAGGAGAACCTGATCACTCCGGACACCGTGCGGCGACTGTGCTGGGAGCCCCCGTCCGAGCCGACGCTCGAGGAGGTCTCCGCGTTCCTCGCCGCGCACGGCGCCCGGCCGTGGCAGATCGACCAGACGGCACCGCTTCTGGCGGGGGCCCTGTCGATCACCGCCGTCTGACGGCCGGGCCCGCACCGCGGACGTACGGGATCGCGGTGCGGCCGGGCGCCCCACTGCCCGGCCGGCCGGGCGGCCGAGCTTCCGCTTTTGTTCACCTCTCCCCCGCTCTCCCCCGCTGCCCGTCCGCGTACGGACGGGCGGCCACGGGCTTCCCGAGGGTCCGGACGAGCGGCTCCGGCGGCGCGTCGACTGTGATCTGCACCGCTCCGCGCGGCAACACTGTGCAGGCTGGTTACCCGCAAGTAGCATGGCCGTCAGAGCCGCCGCAGGCAGCACCGTGCCCGTTCCGCATCAGGAGGAGAGCCAAGTGCCTCGTACCGCTAGGGACGTCGTCTTCGTCGACGGCGTCCGCACCCCGTTCGGCAAGGCGGGCCCGAAGGGCATCTATCACGAGACCCGGGCCGACGACCTGGTCGTCAAGTGCATCCGCGAGCTGCTGCGCCGTAACCCGGACCTGCCCGCCGAGCGCATCGACGAGGTCGCCCTCGCCGCCACCACCCAGATCGGCGACCAGGGCCTGACCCTGGGCCGCACCGCCGGGATCCTGGCCGGTCTGCCGCAGACCGTCCCCGGCTACTCCATCGACCGCATGTGTGCCGGTGCGATGACCGCCGTCACCACCACCGCGGGCTCGATCGCCTTCGGCGCCTACGACCTCGTCGTCGCGGGCGGCGTCGAGCACATGGGCCGCCACCCGATGGGCGAGGGTGTGGACCCCAACCCGCGCTTCGTGTCCGAGAAGCTGGTCGACCAGTCCGCGATGTCCATGGGCATGACGGCCGAGAACCTGCACGACCGCTTCCCGCACCTCACCAAGCAGCGCGCCGACGAGTACGCGGTGCGCAGCCAGGAGAAGGCCGCCAAGGCGTACGCCGACGGCAAGATCCAGGCCGACCTGGTGCCGGTCTCCGTCCGCCGCACCAACGCCGAGGCGGGCGAGATCGGTTGGGGCCTCGCCACCGAGGACGAGCCGATGCGCCCGGGCACCACCCTGGAGAACCTGGCCTCCCTGAAGACCCCGTTCCGCGCGCACGGCCGGGTCACCGCGGGCAACGCCGCCGGCCTCAACGACGGCGCCACCGCCTCGCTGATCGCCGCCGAGGACGTGGCCCAGGAGCTGGGCCTGCCGGTCAAGATGCGCCTGGTGTCGTACGCCTTCGCGGGTGTCGAGCCCGAGGTCATGGGCATCGGCCCGGTCCCGTCGACCGAGAAGGCCCTCGCCAAGGCGGGGCTGTCCATCGGTGACATCGGCCTGTTCGAGATCAACGAGGCCTTCGCCGTCCAGGTGCTGGCGCTGCTCGACCACTACGGCATCGCCGACGACGACCCGCGCGTCAACCAGTACGGCGGCGCGATCGCCTTCGGTCACCCGCTCGCCTCCTCCGGTGTCCGTCTGATGACGCAGCTGGCCCGGCAGTTCGAGGAGCAGCCGCACGTCCGCTACGGCCTGACGTCCATGTGTGTCGGCTTCGGCATGGGCGGAACCGTCATCTGGGAGAACCCGCACTTCGAGGGGGACAAGTGAGTACCACCGCAGAGCTTCTCAAGGGAGCCGCCGAGCTGTTCCCCGACGAGGTCGTGACGCAGGCTCATGTACGTCACCTCGACCTCCCCCAGGGCGCGGGCCGCTTCGCGCTCATCACCCTGGACAACGGCCTGGACCACACGAAGCCGACCACGTTCGGCCCGCAGTCGCTCGCGAACCTCAACGTCGCGATCGACCAGGTCGAGGCGGAGGCCGCCAACGGTGAGATCGTCGCCGCCGGCATCACCGGCAAGCCGTTCATCTTCGCCGTCGGCGCCGACCTCAAGGGTGTCGAGCTGCTGAAGCGCCGCGAGGACGGGCTGGCCATCGGCAAGGGCGGCCACGACGTCTTCAAGCGTCTGTCGTCCCTCGGGGTGCCGACCTTCGCGTACTACAACGGTGCCGCCATGGGCGGTGGCGTCGAGGTCGGTCTGCACTGTTCCTACCGGACCGTGTCCGCGGCCCTGCCGGCCTTCTCGCTGCCCGAGGTCTTCCTGGGTCTGGTGCCCGGCTGGGGCGGCTGCACGATCCTGCCGAACCTCATCGGCGCCGACCGTGCGGTCTCGGTCATCGTCGAGAACTCGCTCAACCAGAACAAGCAGCTCAAGGGCGCCCAGGTGCACGAGCTCGGGATCGCCGACGCGATCTTCGAGGGCGCGGACTTCCTGGAGCAGTCGCTGATCTGGACCGCGTCGGTGCTGCGCGGTGAGGTCGAGGTCGTCCGGCCCGAGGTGGACCGCGGTGAGGCCTGGGACCAGGCCGTCGCCCGCGGCAGGGCCGTCGCCGACAGCAAGGTGCACGGCGCGGCCCCGGCCGCGTACCGCGCGCTGGACATCATCGCGGCCGCCAAGAACGGCGACCTGCGCCAGGGCTTCGACGCCGAGGACCAGGCCCTCGCCGACCTCATCATGGGCGGCGAGCTGCGCAGCGGTATCTACGCCTTCAACCTGGTGCAGAAGCGCGCCAAGCGTCCGGCCGGCGCGCCGGACAAGAAGCTGGCCCGCCCGGTCACCAAGGTCGGCGTCGTGGGCGCGGGTCTGATGGCCTCCCAGCTGGCGCTGCTCTTCGCCCGCCGCCTGGAGGTGCCGGTCGTGCTGACCGACATCGACCAGGAGCGTGTCGACAAGGGCGTGGGCTATGTCCACGGCGAGATCGACAAGCTGCTGCTCAAGGGCCGCGTCAACCAGGACAAGGCCAACCGCCTCAAGGCCCTGGTGACCGGCTCGCTCGACAAGGCCGCAGCCTTCGGCGACGCGGACTTCGTCATCGAGGCCGTCTTCGAGGAGATGGGCGTCAAGCAGAAGGTGTTCGCCGAGGTCGAGGCGGTCGTGCCGGAGCACGCCATCCTCGCCACCAACACCTCCTCGCTGTCGGTCAGCGAGATGGCGTCGAAGCTCCAGCACCCGGAGCGGGTCGTCGGCTTCCACTTCTTCAACCCGGTCGCCGTCCTCCCGCTGCTGGAGATCGTGCGTGGTGAGAAGACCGACGACGCGTCGCTCGCCACCGCCTTCGGCGTCGCCAAGAAGCTGAAGAAGACCGCGGTGCTGGTGAAGGACGCCCCGGCGTTCGTCGTCAACCGTGTGCTGACCCGCTTCCTGGGCGAGGTCCTCGCCTCGATCGACGAGGGCACTCCGGTCGAGGTCGCCGACAGGGCGCTGGCCCCGCTGGGTCTGCCGATGTCGCCGATCGTGCTGCTGGAGCTGGTCGGCCCGGCGGTCGCCCACCATGTGGCGGGCACCCTGCACGCCGCGTTCCCGGACCGCTTCGGCGTCTCCGAGAACCTCGGCCGGGTGGTGGAGGCGGGCAAGCGCAGCCTCTACGTGTACGACTCGGGCAAGCCGGAGCTGGACCCCGAGGTGGCGGCCCTCTTCCAGGTCGGGAACACCGTCCTGACGGAGGAGCAGGTCCGCGACCGCGCGCTGGACGCCATCGCGCAGGAGGTCCAGCTGATGCTGGACGAGGGCGTCGTCGCCGAGGCCCAGGACATCGACCTGTGCCTGATCACCGGCGCCGGCTGGCCCTTCCACCTGGGCGGCATCACGCCGTACCTGGACCGTGAGGGTGTCGCGGAGCGTGTGAACGGCAAGCGGTTCCTGGCCCCGGGCGTCGCGAGCGTCCCGGCGTAGGGCTCCCCCGCAGGCATGAGGCGCCGGGTCCGGCTTCTTCGGAAGTCCGGGCCCGGCGCTTTTCGTGCTGCCCGCCCCCGAGGGTGCTCCGCGAGCGTGGCAGGCGCCGCGGTGACGGCCGTGGCAGGGTGGCTGCCGTGAGTACGGCAGAACGGCCGCTGCTGATCGTGGACGCGGCCAATACGGTGGGCTCGGTCCCGGACGGCTGGTGGCGGGACCGCCGCGGCGCCACGGAGCGTCTGCGGGATCACCTCGCGGAGACGGTGGCGAAGGACGGACTCCCCCCGGGCGCGGGCGTCCCCGCATGGGCCACGAGTACGCCGCCGGAGGTCGTGCTCGTGGTGGAGGGCGCGGCCAAGGGCGTGGAGTCCGTGCCGGGCGTAGGGGTGGAAGCGGCGCCGGGAAGCGGCGACGACCGGATCGTCGAGCTGGCACGGGAGGCGTCCGGACGGCCGGCTCTCGTGGTGACGGCCGACCGGGAACTCCGGCGACGGGTGGCGGCACACGGCGCGGAGGTCATCGGCCCGTCGGTGGTCCGCCGCGGCCTCTGAACACCCCCCGTCCGGCCGCGGGGCGCACGTGCAAGCCCGTACGTCACGGCGCGCGTGCCATGGCGTACGGGCTCCGGGCGCGCGCCCGTAGCGGTCAGCGCCGTGTGGGGGTGCTCATGCGGCTGTGGGAGCGCCCGTAGAGGAAGTAGACGATGATGCCGACGATCATCCAGCCGCCGAACCGCACCCAGGTCTCGGCGGGCAGGTTGAGCATCAGCCACAGCGAGGCACAGACCGAGAGGATCGGCAGCACCGGCACCCAGGGAGTGCGGAAGGCACGAGGCAGTTCGGGACGGGTCCGGCGCAGGATGATGACGCCGATGGCCACGATGACGAAGGCGAAGAGCGTGCCGATGTTCACCAGGGTCGCCAGCTCGCTGATGCTGGTGAAGCCCGCGATGACGGCGATGACACAGCCGAGCAGGATGGTCGGCCGGTACGGCGTCCCGAAGTGCGGGTGGGTCTTGGAGAAGAACCGGGGAAGGAGCCCGTCCCGGCTCATCGCGAAGAACACCCGGGTCTGGCCGAGCAGCAGAATCATGCAGACCGTGGTGAGTCCGACCGCGGCGCCGAAGCTGATGGCGCCCGCGTACCAGGGGTGGCCGGTCGCCTTGAAGGCGTCGGCGAGCGGAGCTTCCACCGACAGCTCCGTGTACTTCTGCATGCCCGTGACCACGATCGACACGGCGACGTAGAGCACGGTGCAGATGAGGAGCGAGCCGAGAATGCCGCGGGGCATGTCGCGCTGCGGGTTTCTGGTCTCCTCCGCCGTGGTGGCCACGACGTCGAAGCCGATGAAGGCGAAGAAGACGACGGAGGCCGCGGTGAAGATGCCCTGCCAGCCGAAGGTCGTGGGCTCGTAGCCGAACATCAGCTGGACGAGGGGTGCGTCGAGACCGGAACCGGCAAGCGTGCCCGACGCCTCGGGAATGAAGGGGTCGTAGTTGTCCCCGTTGATGAAGAAGGCTCCGGCGATGATGACGATCAGCACCACGGTCACCTTGATCGCCACAACGAGTGCGGTGAGACGTGCGGAGAGCTTCACACCGACCACCAGGATCGCGGTCAGCAGGAGCACCAGCAGGAAGGCGAGCAGATCGAAGCCGAAGCCCTCCGCCGCATCCGGACCCGACAGAGCGTCAGGCAGCTGCGCGCCCGCGTTGTCCAGCAGGGAACGCACATAGCCGGACCAGCCGACGGCGACCACGGCGGTGCCGAGCGCGAACTCCAGGACCAGGTCCCAGCCGATGATCCACGCGGGCAGCTCACCGAGCGAGGCGTACGAGAAGGTGTACGCGGACCCGGCCACCGGCACCGTCGAGGCGAACTCGGCGTAGCACAGGGCCGCCAGGGCGCACACCACACCCGCGGCCACGAAGGCCAGGGCGGTCGCGGGGCCCGCGTTCTCCTTGGCCACCGACCCGGTGAGGACGAAGATGCCGGTGCCGATGATGACGCCGACGCCGAACACCATGAGGTCGAAGGCGGACAGCGACCTCCGTAGCTGGTGCTCGGGTTCCTCGGTGTCCTGGATGGACTCCTCGACCGTCTTGGTCCGGAAGTAGCCGCCTCCGGCGTCGCGGCTGGTTGGTTCTTGCATGCTCACCGGCGCACCTCCACGCTTGCCCGTCAGCGCCATCGTCATCTACCCGGACAGCAGGGCGCGGACTACACCCTTTGGGGAGAAGCGATTCACCCGATGGGAAGCCGGAGAGGCGCTGACGGTGGGCCGGGTGGAGTAGGTGCCCCGGCGGCACCCGGACCGCACGTCATGACACCAGGCGGGGCTCCGGACCGTGTGTCGGTCCGGAGCCCCGTCTGGTGTCGTACTGCGTCCCGTGGGCGTCAGTCGCGGGTGGCCTCGGCCGGCTCGTCCTCGTAGCGGCCGCCGAGCTTGGCGACCAGGCCGGTGACCTGCCGGGCGATGTCCGGTGCGGTCAGCCCGATCTCGGCCATGACCTCCTTGCGGGACGCGTGGTCCAGGAAGCGGGCCGGGATGCCGAAGTCGCGCAGCGGCACATCCACCCCCGCGTCGCGCAGGGCCTGGGCGATGGCCGAACCGACGCCGCCGACGCGGCTGTTGTCCTCCACCGTGACAACGACCCGGTGCTGCTCGGCGAGCGGGGGCAGATGCTCGTCGACCGGCTTGACCCAGCGCGGGTCGACCACGGTCGTGGAGATGCCCTGCTTGTCCAGAAGGTCCGCGATCTCCAGGCACATCGGGGCGAGGGCACCGACGGAGACCAGCAGGACGTCGGGGCGGGGTTCGTCGTCCGTCCTGTGCAGGACGTCCATGCCGCCGATCCGGCCGATGGCCTTCACGGCCGGGCCGACCGCGCCCTTGGAGTAGCGCACGACGGTGGGGGCGTCGTCCACCTCCACGGCCTCGCGCAGCTGGGCGCGCACCTGGTCGGCGTCGCGCGGGGCGGCGATCCGCAGGCCGGGCACGACCTGGAGGATCGACATGTCCCACATGCCGTTGTGCGAGGCCCCGTCCGTACCGGTGATCCCCGCGCGGTCGAGTACGAACGTCACCCCGCACTTGTGCAGGGCCACATCCATCAGCACCTGGTCGAAGGCGCGGTTGAGGAAGGTGGCGTAGACGGCCACGACCGGGTGCAGTCCGCCGGTCGCCAGGCCCGCCGCCGAGACGGCGGCGTGCTGCTCGGCGATACCGACGTCGTAGACGCGGTCCGGGAAGGCCTTCGCGAACTTGTCGAGGCCGACCGGCTGGAGCATGGCCGCCGTGATCGCGACGATGTCCTCGCGCTCCCTGCCGAGCTTGACCATCTCCTCGCCGAAGACCGAGGTCCAGTCGGCGCCGGACGCGGCGATCGGCAGACCCGTGTCGGGGTGGATCTTGCCCACCGCGTGAAAGCGGTCGGCCTCGTCCTGGAGGGCGGGCTGGTAGCCACGGCCCTTCTCGGTGAGGCAGTGCACGATGACCGGACCGCCGAACCGCTTGGCCCGCGCGAGAGCGGACTCCAGGGCCTCGAGGTCATGGCCGTCGATGGGGCCGACGTACTTCAGGCCCAGGTCCTCGAACATGCCCTGCGGGGCGATGAAGTCCTTCAGGCCCTTCTTGGCGCCGTGCAGGGTCTCGTACAGCGGCTTGCCGACCACCGGGGTGCGGTTGAGCACCTCCTTGCCGCGGGCGAGGAAGCGCTCGTAGCCGTCGGTGGTACGGAGCGTGGCGAGGTGGTTGGCGAGACCGCCGATGGTCGGGGCGTAGGAGCGCTCGTTGTCGTTGACGACGATGACGAGAGGGCGGTCCTTGGCGGCGGCGATGTTGTTCAGCGCCTCCCAGGCCATGCCGCCCGTGAGCGCGCCGTCACCGATCACCGCGACGACATGGTCGTCCTTCTTCAGGACCTCGTTGGCCTTGGCGATGCCCTCCGCCCAGCCGAGCACGGTCGAGGCGTGGCTGTTCTCGATGACGTCGTGCTCGGACTCGGCGCGCGACGGGTAACCGGACAGACCGCCCTTGCTCTTGAGCTTCGAGAAGTCCTGGCGGCCGGTGAGCAGCTTGTGGACGTACGACTGGTGCCCGGTGTCGAAGAGCACCTTGTCCTTCGGGGAGTCGAAGACACGGTGCAGGGCGATCGTCAGTTCGACGACACCGAGGTTGGGTCCGAGGTGTCCGCCGGTCTTGGAGACGGCGTCGACGAGGAAGGTGCGGATCTCGCGCGCCAGCTGGTCCAGCTGCTCCGGGCCGAGCCGGTCCAGATCGCGCGGTCCCGTGATGCGGGTCAGCAGCGCCACCCGTGCCTCCTTGCTGTCGAGCTTGCCTGTCGAGACGTGCCGGTCCGACGAGTCTAATGTTCCGCCCAGGAGGGCGTGGAGCGGGCCGTCGCGATCTACGTCACGCGAATGGCCCATTCCGTGACGACCGCGGTGACGATCGTGATGACCGCCCGCCCCGGCCGCCGTACCGACCGACGCACCTGTGCCCGGCACCGACTCTCGGTGCCGGGCACTTCAGGGACGGGCTGGGCCGTCAGGTGCGGCCCGCCGACTTCTGGGTCCTGCGCGAGACCGAGTCGATCACCACGGCGGCCAGCAGCACCGCACCGGTGATCATGAACTGGATCTCACTGGCCATACCGAGCAGGTTCAGGCCCTGCTGGATCGACTGGATGACCAGCATGCCCAGCAGTGCCGACCAGATCTTGCCGCGTCCGCCGAAGAGGCTGGTGCCACCGATGACGGCCGCGGCGATGACGTTCATCAGGACATTTCCGGCACCGAGCGACTTGGTCGCACCGCCGGACTGGCTGGCGATGAACAGGCCGCCGACCACCGCGAGCGTGCCCGCGATCGCGAAGACGGAGATCCGGACCTTCTCCACGCTGATACCGGCGCGGCGTGCGGCCTCGGTGCTGCCGCCGACGGCGAAGATCTGCCGGCCGTAGGAGGTACGGCGGACGATGAAGTCGGTGCCGACCAGTACCGCCAGGAAGATCACCAGGGCGAGCGGCAGTCCCCGCGACTGGTTGAGCTCGTAGGCCGCCGCGAAGACGACCACGGCGAGGACGACGGTCCGCAGGAGGATCTCGCTGAACGGGCGGGCGGGCAGATCGGCGGCGCGCCGGCGTCCGCTGTCCAGCAGCATCGACAGGAGGTAGCCGAGCACGGTGACGAGGGCCAGACCGTAGGCCGCGGCGATGTCCTCGAAGTAGTAGTTGGTGAGGTTCTCCACGATGCTGCCACTGGGCGTGTTGATGCTGCCCTCGTTGCCCATCAGCCAGATCTGCAGACCGCTCCAGCCGAGGAACCCGGCGAGCGTGACCACGAAGGCGGGCACACCGATCTTGGCGAAGAAGAATCCGTGGAATGCCCCGATCGCGGCGCCCGCGAGGATGGCGAGCAGCACCGCGAGTTCGTCGCTCATCCCGTGGGAGACGCTGAGCACCGCCCAGATGGCGGCACCGACACCGGCCACCGAGCCGACGGACAGGTCGATCTCGCCCAGCAGCAGGACGAAGACGATGCCGACGGCCATGATGCCCTGGCCGGCGATGTAGATGCTGATGTTGCTGAGGCTGTCGGCCGACAGGAAGCTCGCGTCGAGGGACTGGAAGATGACCCCGATGACGATCAGGCCGAGGACGACGGGGATCGAGCCGAGCTCGCCGCCGCGCACCTTCCGCTTGAACTCGGTCACATAGCCCTTGAGGCCCTGTTCGCGGACGAGCAGCCGCGGGTCGACCGCGGGGACGGGGGCCGCGCTGTCGTCGACGACCTGCGTGGTCGTGCTCCGGCCGCGGTCCTTCAGGGTGTCACTCATTTCGCCGCCTCCGCGGTCCGCGCCTGACGACGGGTCACGGCGTTGTCCGTGGCGCCGGTGATCGCCGCGATGATCTCTTCATGGGAGGTGTCCCTGACGGAGAAGACACCGTTGTTGCGCCCCAGGCGCAGGACCGCGACCCGGTCCGCGACGGCCTTCACATCGGCCATGTTGTGGCTGATGAGGATGACGCCGAGACCGCGCTCACGGAGCCGTTCCACCAGGTCGAGGACCTGCGCGGTCTGCTCGACGCCGAGGGCGGCCGTGGGCTCGTCGAGGATGACGACCTGCGGGTTTCCGATCAGGGCGCGGGCGATCGCGACGACCTGGCGCTGACCGCCGGAGAGGGACGCGATCGGAATACGCACGCTGGGGATGCGGATGGACAGCGTGTTGAGAAGCTCCTTGGCGCGCTTCTCCATCCCCACCTCGTCGATGACGCCGACGCGGCGCAGCTCACGGCCGAGGAAGAGGTTGGCGACGACATCGAGGTTGTCGCACAGGGCCAGGTCCTGGTACACGGTGGCGACGCCCAGGTCCTGGGCGTCGTGCGGCCGGTCGATACGGACCGGCCGGCCCTGCCACTCGATGACGCCCTCGTCGATCGGGTGCACACCCGCGATCGTCTTGACGAGGGTGGACTTCCCGGCGCCGTTGTCGCCGACGAGGGCGACCACCTCACCGGGGTGGATCTCCAGATGGACGTCGGTGAGCGCCTGGACGGCGCCGAACCGCTTGGAGACCCCGCGCAACGCCAGCACGGGCGTAGCGGACACGTGAATCATCTCCTTCGCCGCCGGACCGGCGGGGGGTGCCGCGCAGTTGAGGATCGCGCGGTGGACAGTGCGAGACAAGAGGAACCGCGGGGATTGTCCGGCACCCGCCCCGCCGGCAGGGCGGAGGCGGGGCGGGTGCCGGGACAGGCTTCCGGCGTACGGTCGGGTGGCCGTACGCCTGTCGGCCCTATGGCGTGTCAGCCCAACGGGCTGATGCCATGGACGAAGGGCAGCCGGTGAACTGACGGCCTTTCGGCTACTTGATGCCGGCGTCCTTGCAGGCCTTCGCGAAGTCGGCCGTGCAGATCTTGTCGGCGGTGTAGACCTTGTCCTTGATGATCGTGTCCTGGATGTTGTCCTTGGTCACGATCGTGGCGTCGTAGAGCTTGGTGGGGATGCCCTTCTTGCTCTTGCTGTCGATCTTCTCCGGGGCGATCGAGTCGATCTTCTCGCCCTTGAGGAGCTTCACCGCGATCTCGGCGGTGGTCTCGGCCTCCGGCTTGATGCCCTTGTAGATGGTGAAGGTCTGGGAGCCCGAGAGGATCCGCTGCAGACCGGCGAGCTCGGAGTCCTGGCCGCCGACGGGGATGTCCTTGATGCCGGCCTGCTTCAGCGCCGTGGTGATACCGCCGGCCATGCCGTCGTTGGCGGAGTAGACGGCGTCGAAGCCGTTCTTGCCGAGGGAGGTGATGGCGGCGGACATCTTCTTGTTGGCCTCGTCGGGCGACCAGTCCGGGATGTCCTGCTCGTAGACGACCTTCTTGACCTTGTCGTCCAGGACCTTGTGCGCACCGGACTTGAAGAGACCGGCGTTGGGGTCGGTCGGCGAGCCGTTGATCATCACGACCCGGCTGTCGGCGGCCTTGTCGCCGAGCGCGTTGACCACGCCCTCGCCCTGGAGCTGGCCGATCTTCTCGTTGTCGTAACTGACGTAGGCGGAGATGTCGCCCTCGGCGAGCCGGTCGTAGGCGACGACCTTGACGTCCTTCTTGGCGGCCGCGTCGACCCAGGACTTGGTGGCGGTGGCGTCGACCGGGTCCAGGATGATGACCTTCACGCCCTTGGTGATCAGGGCGTCGAACTGCTTCTTCTGGGTCTCGGTGTCCTGGTTCGCATTGTTGTAGGCGACATCGCACTCCTTGCAGAGTGATGCGATCTTCGCTTCCATCAGCGGCCGGTCGAAGGTCTCGTACCGGGTCGTCTTGTTCTCCGGCAGCAGCAGACCGATGGTCTGGTTTCCGCTGTCACCGCTGTCGCTGCCGGCCTTGCCGCAGGCGGCCATGGACAGCGCCATGGAGACAACGGCCGAACCGATCACAACGCGACGCATCGTGGCGTTCATCTGTGGAACCTCCCTGACGAGGCCGCGTCCTTGCGGCCGAGGTGGCTGGCAGTCAACTCGGCCGCAAGCTGAGCGTCAAGAAGTAAATCCTTAACGAGATGGCAACGGTGCCATTCGTTATCTAAGTGAAGGCAGGCGCCGCAGGGGACATCGACCCGTCCAAAAGGGTCGAATCACCCATTTCATTCAGTACGAGCGCCAGCGCGCCGAGCACTTCCGCGCGGCCCCCGAGGGCCCCCGGTACAACGGTCAACTGCCGGGCGGCGCTGGGGATCGCATAGCGCGCGACCGAGTCCCGGATGGGCGCCAGCACCAGCTCGCCCGCCTCCGCGAGATCCCCGCCGAGGACCACCCGGCTCGGGTTCAAAAGGTTGCACAGATTCGCCACGCCGCTACCGATGTGGCGGCCCACGTCGCCGACGACCCGGCGACAGCCCGGGTCGCCCTCACGGGCGAGCTGGACCATGCGCTCCACCGTCAGATCGGGGCCGTGGCTGGAGTGCAGCAGACCGAGGACGTAGCGGGCGGCGGTGAAGGTCTCCAGGCAGCCCCGGTTGCCGCAGCGGCACACCGGCCCGGCCTCGTCGAGCGTGATGTGCCCGATCTCTCCGGCCGTGCCGCCGGGGCCGCGGTAGATCTGCCCATTGATCACCAGACCCGCGCCCACGCCGCTGGCAATCTTGATGTACGCCAGGTCCCTGACGCCGCGGCCGCTGCCCCAGACCAGCTCGCCCAGGGCTCCGAGGTTGGCGTCGTTGTCCACGTGCACCGGCACGCCGAGACGGCCCGACAGCTCCTCGCGCGGATTGGTCCCCGTCCACCCGGGGAGGATCGCGGTCGACCCGAGGGCACCGGTCTCCACATCGATCGGGCCGGGCACGCCCAGCCCCACCCCGATGACTTTCTCCGGACCGATGCCGCTGGTCGCGATCAGCCGGTTGACCAGCACTTCCGCCCGGTCGAAGCCCTGGGCGGCCGAGGCGTCGACATCCAGTGGCTCCGCTTCCTCGGCGAGCACCTGGTGGGCCAGGTTCCCGATCGCGACCCGGAGGTGGGTGTGGCCGAAATCCACGCCGACGACAATCCCGGCGTCGGCGCTCAGCGAGACGCTGCGCGCCCGCCGCCCGCCCGCCGAAGTGGGCGTGACCTGCACCGTTCCGCCGTCCTTGAGCTCCCGGACGATATTGGAGACCGTGGCGGCCGACAGCCCGGTGGTCCGGGCGATCTCCGCCTGGGTGAGCGAGCCGGCCAGCCGCACCGCGCGGACGACCCGCTCGAGATTGGCCCGGTGCAGCGACGACTGCGATCCCGGAGTCTCCACCACGCTCTGATCACTCCCAGCTGGGGCAGGACGGAGCCGCGCCTATGAGACCCCGTCTATACAACCTGTGAACTCTAAGCAGAGCCCCAGAGGTTGTTTCCCGTCAAGGCCTTGAGCGGGTCCGCCAACACATGAGCGCGATCACACAAGGGCGCATACTGCCCACTCGGGCGGCCTGCTGCCCCCTGTACGGGCCAGGGTGCCGCCAGCCGGAGCGTACGGGCAAGGGCCGCCCGGCCCGTCACGATTCCGCCGCGGCTACTTCAGCGCACCGGCGGTCAGACCCGCCACCACCTGGCGCTGGAAGACGATGTACGCGGCCAGGACCGGCAGCATCGCCATCACCAGCCCGGCGAAGAGTCCGGACCAGTCCCCCTTGTAGCCCTGGCTGACCGCCAGCTGCACCAGCCCCTGGGAGAGGACCTTCCGGTCCGGGTCCGTGTTGAGCACGGTCGGCAGCATGTACTGGTTCCACTGCCCGAGGAAATTGAAGATGCCGACACTGATCAGCCCCGGCTTGGCCATCGGCAGCATGACCTGGAAGAACGTCCGGGAGTGCGAGGCGCCGTCCATGAGAGCGGCCTCGGCCACCGAGCTCGGCAGCGTACGGAAGAAAGCCGTGAGGAAGAAGACGGTGAACGGCAGCGAGTACGCGATGTAGACCAGGATCAGGCCGTGGACCGTGTTCAGCATGCCGATATTGCTCATGACATAGAACAGCGGAACGAGCGCCAGGATGATCGGAAAGCTCATTCCCCCGATGAAGAGGAAGTAGAGGAACCGGTTCCCGGGGAATGCGAAGCGCGCCAGCACGTAGGCGGCCATGGAGCCGAACAGCATCGTGCCGGTCAGCGAACCGCCCACCACCAAAAGGGTGTTGAGGAAGTAGTCGCTCATGTTCGCCTGGGTCCACGCACGCGACCAGTTGTCGAGGTGCAGGGTGCCCGGGAGCGCCCAGGGCGAGGAGAAGATGTCCCTGTCGGTCTTGAAGGAGGTCATCACCGCCCACACCAGCGGCAGGACGACCATGACGGCCCACAGGACGAGCATCCCGTGCGAGAAGGCGTTGAGGACCCTGCCCTCGGCCGACCTGCCCGGCCGTCCGGCCGGGGCCCCCGCCTTCTCCACGGTGCGGTGCCCGTCGCCACCGGCGAGGCCGGCCGGAGGAGAGTCCGTCGTCTTCATCAGTACTCCAGCCGCTCTCGCCGGCCCAGCCGCATCACGACGGCGGCGAAGGCCAGCGTGAGGACGAGCAGGGCGACACCGATGGTGGTCGCGTAGGCGGCCTGCCCGTCACGGAAGGCCCGCTGGTAGACGTACAGGGGCAGGATCGTGGTCGAGTAGTCGGGCCCGCCCGGGCCCACGGTCATGATCTGTACGACCGCGAAGGACTCCGCGCCCAGCGCCAGGATCCCCATGTAGACCCAGCCCGACTGCACGGTGTCCCACAGGAGCGGCAGGGTGATCCTGAAGAACGTGGTGATACGGTCCGCGCCGTCCAGCAGCGCCGCCTCGTAGAAATCCTTGGGGATGGACGACATCCCCGCGGAGAAGAGCACCACGAAGAAGCCGACCGTGCTCCAGACCAGGACCGCCATCACGCACCAGAGGGCGAGGCCCGGGTCGCCCAGCCAGTTCGGCTGGACGCCGTCCAGCCCGACGGCCTGAAGCGCCGAGTTGATCGCACCGCTGTTCGGGTTGTAGGCGAACTGGAAGAGCAGGGCCACGATCGCGATCGACAACACCTGCGGAAAGAAGTACACGATCTTGTAGAAGGACGAGCCCCGCACGCCGGCGATGGCGGCGCCCTTGCCGCGCCGCCCGCCGACATTGATCATGAAGGAGAAGAACAGCGCAAGGGCGAGTGTCACCAGCGGCAGCAGCACGGCGAAGAGCAGACTGTGCTCCAACGACTTCCAGAAGACCTCGTCGTCCCACAGCCGGGTGAAGTTGTCGAAGCCGACCATCGCGAATTCCGGGCTCAGCCCCGTCCAGTCCGTGAACGCGTAGAAGATGGACTGGACGAACGGCCAGATGACGAAGAGCGTGTAGATCGTCAGCGGAGCCACCAGGAACCCCGCGATGAACCGGTACCTACCGTGCCGCATGGTCACGTACCCCGATCTTCCCGCGGATGGGCCACTGGGGACACACGCTCACTGGTGCTTGTAGTGCTTGATGGAGCTGTCCTTGGCCGCGGCGTCGGCGAAGCCCTGGATCTTCTTGACGGCCTCCGCCGGGGTGAGCCGGCCGGCCATCATCTCGCCGAGCCCGGCGACGCCGATCTTCTCCTTCTCCAGCGCCACGTACCAGTCCTGGATCCGCGGGTTCACCACGTTGTCACCGGCCTTCTCCAGAGCCGCTATGGCCGAGGTCAGACCCGGGGGCAGGGTCAGTCCGTCGGTGCCGCCGTTGAAGGAGGTCAGCGAGGAGACCTGCTGGGTGAAGTTCTTCGACGAGGCCTCGCCGAGCATGATGCGCAGCTGCTCCATGCCGCCGTCGGGGTTCTTGGCCTTGGCCGGGACGATGAAGGGCTCACCACCGGAGGCCCAGATCGTGCCGAACGGCATCTTGTCGGAGCTGTCCAGTCCCGACGGGGCGGCCACCCGCATCTCGAAGTCCTTCGGTGTGGTCTTCGACGCCTCGTTCTCGACCCAGGAGCCATTGGGCAGGAACAGCGCCTTGCCCTCGTTCCAGGCTGTCTGCGACTGGATGTGGTCCAGCCCCGGGGTGCCCCGGAGCACATAACCCTTCTGGTAGAGCTCGTAGTAGGCCTCGAAGGCGGCCTTGACCGCGGGGTGCTTCCAGGCGCCCGGCTCGAGGTTGTCGATCGCGTCGAGGACCTCGCGGCCACCGATCTTGGCGATGAACGGGTAGAGCGAGAAGGGAAGGTAGTACGGGTACTTGCCGGCGTACGTCCAGCCCGCGATCCCCTTCTTCTTCGCCTTGGCGCAGACGGCGAGCATGGCGTCCCACGTCTCGGGGTATTCGGCGTCGAGCTTGTCGAGCGCCGTCCGGGAGTACCACACGCCGTAGACGGTGTACGCGTAGTAGAGGATCCAGACCGGCTTGCCGTCGAACTGGCCCATCTCCACCACACCGGGCCGCAGGGTGTCGCGCACCTTCTTGGCCGGATCGTCGAGGGACGGCGCGTCCAGCAGCGGAGTGAGGTCGGTCAACTGGTTCTTGCCGACGAGCACACCCATGTCCATCTGCTCGGCACCCGAGTTGTCGATGAGGTCCGGCGGGGTGCCGCCGTTGAAGCGCGGCTGCAGCACCGACTGGATCTTCTGCGTGGCGGCGTGCTCGACCTTCGCCCGGGGAAACGCCTTGCGGTAGAGGTCCTCGGCGTCCTTGGCGTACTCCTCGCCGAAGCCGCCGTCGAAGATGACGACCTCCAGGGCCGCGCTCTCATTGACGCCGAGCGGGTTGTCCTTGCTCTTCCTGCCCTTGGCGACCTTGTTGTCGCTGCCGCTGTCGCCGCTGGCGCACGCCGAGAGCGCGCCCATCGACGGCACCGCGATCAGCCCGAGGGCCGCGGCTCTCCTGATCAGGTCACGCCGCCCGTAGTCAGAGGTGGATCCCATGCTCAAGTCCTCGCCTTCTCCAGGACGGCGGTGTACGGGAGCCTCCCCGGCACCGCGGTCATCGAAGCTCGGGTCGTGCAGGGTGTGCGCCGGAATGGTGGGGGTGCCGCGGTTGACCGGCGCCCCTCGCGCCGCCGCACCTCGCCCCCGTCCGCGGCCGCCTCGTACGGCCCCTCGGACGCCGACAGGTATAGTCCACTCGCCACCGACTGAGCAAGATCGAATACAGGTTTGGACGGCAGTCTTTCCCGAGTTGAGACCTCGGGGAAATGCCGGCGCCGGGCGCCGGGACCAAACGGGTGCCATCCCTGCACTCCCGGCCTCCCTCTCCGATGGCCCGTCAGAGTGGAAACGCCAACTCCCTTGACACCATTGGCCCCATCAACCATTACTTATCTCTGCGCGACGAGTTTGACAACGTTGTCAAGATCGTTCGAGGGGCTGGATATGGAGCGCAGACGACGGCGAGGTCACGGACGTACGGCCGCCCTGGTGGCGGCCGTCGTCATGCTCACCTCGACGGTCCAGGGGGCGGCGATGGCGCTGCCCCGTCAACCCGTACGGGCCGTCCAGGAGTTCGCCTCCTCTTTCGAGAAGGGCGACCCACAGCCGACCTGGAGCAATGCCGTGGAGACCGGCCCGGACGGGAGGAAGAAGGCCTCCGGTGTCGACGGCGGCTATTCCTCCGGTATCCCCGGCAATGTGACGGACAAGGTCACCGAGGTACGGGCGAGCGCCGAGAACACCGGCGGCGGGGAGATCAAGGAGAATCTCGTCGACGGCGAAACCGGCACCAAATGGCTGGTCTTCGAGAAGACCGCCTGGCTGGAGTTCGATCTCGACGAACCGGTCGCGGTGGTCCGGTACGCCCTGACCTCGGCCCATGACGCCCCCGGCCGTGACCCGCGGGACTGGACCCTCCTGGGCTCCCGCAACGGCGAGGACTGGGCCAGCCTGGACTCCCGCACGTCCGAGTCCTTCGAGGACCGCCTGCAGACACGGGAGTTCGCCTCGGGGAACTCCACGGCGTACCGGCACTACCGGCTGGAGATCACCCGCAATGCCGGCGAGGAGTTCACCCAGCTCGCCGAGGTGCAGTTCTCGAACGGGGACACCAGCACGCCCCCCGCCTCGGACATGCGGACCTATCCCGACCGCGGCCCGGCGGGCTCGCCCACCGCCAAGGCGAACGCGGGCTTCACCGGGACCCGTGCCCTGCGCTACGCGGGCGTCCATCAGCCGGACGGCCACGCCTACTCGTACAACAAGGTCTTCGACGTGGACGCGGCCGTCACCGCGGCGACCCGGCTCTCCTACCGAGTCCATCCCTCGCTGTCGGAGAACGACCTCAGCTATCCGGCCACCCATGTCGCGCTCGACCTCGCCTTCACCGACGGCACGTATCTGAGTGAGCTGGGGGCGGTCGACCAGCACGGTGCCCGGCTCACCCCGCAGGGCCAGGCCGCCTCGAAGACGCTGTACGTCAACCAGTGGAACCACAAGGAGTCCTCGATCGGCCGGGTCGCGGCAGGAAAGACGATCGACCGGATCCTGGTCGCGTACGACTCCCCCGAGGGCCCGGCGAAGTTCCGGGGCTGGGTGGACGACATCGCCATCGCGCCCGAGCCCCCTGTGCAGCCTCCGGCCCATCTCTCCGACTACGCGGTGACCACCCGGGGCACCAACTCCAGCGGCAACTTCTCCCGTGGCAACAACTTCCCGGCCACCGCGGTTCCCAACGGCTTCAACTTCTGGACGCCGGTCACCAACGCCGGTTCCTCCAGCTGGCTCTACGAGTACGCCCGCGCCAACAACGCCGACAATCTGCCCACGGTCCAGGCCTTCAGCGCCAGCCATGAGCCCAGCCCCTGGATGGGCGACCGGCAGACCTTCCAGGTGATGCCGTCCGCGGCCACGGGCACCCCCGACGCCTCGCGCAAGGCCCGCGCCCTCCCTTTCCACCATGAGAACGAGACCGCCCGCCCCCACTACTACGGCGTCACGTTCGACAACGGGCTGAAGGCCGAGATCGCGCCGAGCGACCACGCGGCGCTGATGCGCTTCACCTTTCCGCGTGATGACGCGAGCGTGATGTTCGACAACGTCAACAACCAGGGCGGGCTCGCGCTCGACCCGGAGAGCGGCGTGGTCACCGGCTATTCCGATGTCAAGAGCGGGCTGTCCACCGGGGCCACCCGGCTCTTCGTGTACGGCGTCTTCGACGCGCCGGTCAGCGACAGCGGCCGGCTCACCGGCGGCGGGGGCAAGGACGTCGGCGGCTTCTTCCGGTTCCGGCCCGGCGCGGACCGCACGGTCACTCTGCGGATCGCCACCTCCCTGATCGGCGTCGACCAGGCCAGGGCCAATCTCGCCCAGGAGATCCCGGCGGCGGCGTCACTCGCCTCGGTCAGGGCCCGTGCGCAGGCCGCCTGGGACGACATCCTCGGTCGCATCGAGGTCGAGGGCGCCACCCGGGACCAGCTCACCACCCTCTATTCGAACCTCTACCGGCTGTATCTCTATCCGAACTCGGGATTCGAGAACACCGGGACGACGGGGAGGCCCAAGCACCGTTACGCCAGCCCGTTCTCCCCGCCGACGGGCGAGAACACCCCGACCCGTACCGGCGCGAAGATCGTGGACGGCGAGGTCCATGTCAACAACGGCTTCTGGGACACCTACCGGACGACCTGGCCCGCGTACTCCCTGTTCACCCCGGAACGCGCGGGACGCATGGTCGACGGCTTCGTCCAGCAGTACAAGGACGGGGGCTGGATCTCCCGCTGGTCCTCCCCCGGCTATGCCGACCTGATGACGGGCACCAGCTCGGATGTGGCCTTCGCCGACGCCTACCTCAAGGGCGTCGACTTCGACACCGAGGCCGCGTACGAGGCCGCGCTGAAGAACGCCACCGTCACCCCGCCCTTCCCCGGCGTCGGCCGCAAGGGCATGGAGACCTCCGTCTTCCAGGGCTACACCTCCACCGCGACCAGGGAAGGGATGTCCTGGGCGCTGGAGGGATACCTCAACGACTTCGGCCTCGCCACCATGGGCAAGGCCCTCTACGAGAAAACCAAGAAGGCCCGCTACAGAACGGAGTCGGCGTACTTCCTCAACCGCGCCCAGAACTACGTCAAGCACTTCGACCCGTCGATCGGGTTCTTCCAGGGCAAGGACCCCGGGGGCGACTGGCGGCTCCCGGCCTCGTCCTACGACCCACGGGTCTGGGGACACGACTACACCGAGACGAACGGCTGGAACTTCGCCTTCACCGCCCCCCAGGACACCCAGGGCCTCGCCAACCTCTACGGCGGGAGGGGTGCCTTCGCCAAGAAGCTCGACGCCTTCTTCTCCACCCCGGAGACGGCCGAACCCGAGTTCGCGGGCTCGTACGGCGGTGTGATCCATGAGATGACCGAGGCCAGGGACGTCCGGATGGGCATGTACGGGCACAGCAACCAGGTGTCGCACCACATCCCATACATGTACGACACGGCCGGCCGGCCCTGGAAGACCCAGGAAAAGGTGCGCGAGGTGCTCTCCCGGCTCTATCTCGGCAGCGAGATCGGCCAGGGCTACCCGGGCGACGAGGACAACGGCGAGATGTCCGCGTGGTACGTCTTCAGCGCCCTCGGCTTCTATCCGCTGGTGATGGGAAGCCCGGAGTACGCCATCGGCTCACCGCTCTTCCGGAAGGCCACGCTGCATCTGCCCGGCGGCCGTGACCTGGTCGTCAAGGCACCGGAGAACAGCGCGCGGAACATCTACGTCCAGGGGCTGACGGTGAACGGCAAGAAGTGGACCTCCACCGCCCTCCCGCACTCCGCCCTCGCCAAGGGCGGCACGCTGGAGTTCGCGATGGGCCCGAAGCCGTCCTCCTGGGGCACGGGGAAGAACGCCGGTCCGACGTCCATCACCCAGGGCGACAAGCCGCCGGTGCCGATGGACGACGCGGCGACGGCCGACGGCTCCGCGCTGTTCGACAACACCTCCAGCACGGCGGACTCCTTCACCTCGACGGACGTGGAGCTGCCGACGGCCTCCCCCGTGCCGTACTACACCCTCACCTCGTCGGAGAAGGACCGGGCCCCGGCGGGCTGGATCCTGCAGGGCTCGCGGGACGGTGAGACGTGGACGGTCCTGGACCGGCGGACCGACGAGTCGTTCACCTGGGACCGGCAGACGCGGGTCTTCGCCGTCGACCGCCCCGGCACCTACCGCCACTACCGTCTCGAAGCGGTGGGCGGCCGGGCGACACTGGCGGAGGTCGAACTGCTCGCCTGACCGGGCTCGCTTCCTGCGGTGGGCCGCTCCCAGGACATGACGTCCCAGGCGCGGCCCACGCGTACGGCGAACGGCGTACGCGTGGCCCACGACCACGCCGTACGGCTACCACTCAGGCCGTGGTCCGCTCCACAGGTATCCACAGCTCGGCGTCCGCCTGCGTCCCGTCCTGCGACGTTTGGACGCTCAGGATCTCCGGTCCCGGCCTGCTCTCATACGGGTTGGACGGGAACCACTGCGTGAACACGTCCCGCCACAGATGCTGGAGCGTCTGCGGGAACGGACCGGAACTCTCGAAGACCGCCCAGGTCCCCGCCGGGACGGCAAGGGCGTCGAGGTCCCCGGGCACCTCGGCGCGCGTCACCACGCCGTGGTAGTAGTCGAGTTCGGTCCCCTCCGCCCGGCTGGGATCGAGGTCGTCACTCACCGAGACGATCCCGTCCGGTTCCTGGTCGGACAGCGCCGAGATGCGCCGTATCGTCTCCCGGCCGATCCCCCGGATGAAGTCGGCGATCGCCGGGTTCACCCCCTCACAAACGAGAGGGACGCGGGCCTTCTTGCCGACCACACGGAACTCCCCCTTCTCCACGACCCTGTATCGCATACTGCTACTCCCTTCCACGATGAGGCGGAAGGACATCCGTGGCTGGGCGTGCAGAGCCGCACCGGTCCGCCTGGCCTCACCGGGCCCCACCCCGTGCACAGCGCGGAACGCACGCGCGAACGCCTCCCCCGAGCTGTAGCCGTAGCGGACCGCGACGTCCAGCAGGGTCCGCTCGCCGGAGAGCACCTCGGCACCGGCGACGGTGAGCCGCCTGCGCCGGATGTACTCCGACAACGGGATCCCCGCCAGCGCGGAGAACATCCGCCGGAAGTGGTACTCCGACGTCACCGCGATCCGCGCCAGCCCGGCCACGTCGATCTGCTGATCGAGATGCGTTTCGATGTGGTCCATCGCCTGGTTCAACCGCTCCAGCACTTGGACTCCTTCCCTTCGACCACCACGTTAGGAAGGGCCCATCCCACCGGACCCGACATCCTGTGCCCGGTCCGGTCGGGTGCGACGAGGCGCCGACCGGTGCATCTGTGTCAGTGCATCTGCGTCAGCGTAAGGCAAGTTCGCACCAGACGGTCTTGGTGAACGGGCCGTTGGCAATGGAGCCTCTGCGGTCGGCGAGCGCGTCCACGAGGACGAGCCCCCGGCCGGACTCCGCGTCGGGTGCGGGGGCCATGACCTCGGCGGGCTCTGGCGGTAGCCGGTCGGGGCTGGTGTCGGAGACCTCGACGCGGAGTACGGGGACGCCACCGTCGTCGGTGCTCAGTCAGAGCGAGCCGCAGGCGGAAGTCCCGGCCAGGGGTACGGCCGTGGGTGGCCGCGTTGGTGGCGAGTTCGCCGACGATCAGTGCGGCGTCGCGGGAGGCATCGCTGTCGTACGGCCAGCCCCACTCGGCGAGTTGCCGCGCGGCGAACCTCCGGGCGAGCCGTGCACCCCGCCGGGTGGAACTGAGCAGGACGGTGAAATGCCCTGCGGGGGCGAAGGTTTCGGACATCATGCGGGCCATCGTGGCCGGGTGAAGGCCTGGTGACGAGTTGCGCCACCGGTACGGAGCGTAACTGTCGGGTGATGCGGGCGATCTGTCCGGGCCGGTCCGCGTGACGCTGTCTGCGAGGACGGCGTTGTGCAAGAGGACCTCGGAGGTGGCGAAGATGACGAGTGCCGGACAGTCGGCGGGTAGCAGTGCGGAACTGCCGGAGGGGGACGAGGAGACGGCGGCTCTCCTCAAGTCCATCGGCAAACAGATCAAGTTGTGGCGAGAACGAGCTGGGAAGACCCAGGCCGAACTGGGCGATGCCATCGGGTACGGCGAGGACCTCGTGTCCTCGGTCGAGCGCGGACGCCGGGTACCGAAGCCACAGTTCCTGGAACTGGCGGACGAAGTGCTGGGTGCGGGCGGCATCCTGGCCGCCTTCATCGAGGACGTCACTCACGCGCGGTACCCGAAGAAGGTACGCGACCTCACCAAGGTCGAGGCCGAGGCGGTGGAGATCGGCGCGTACAGCAACCACAACATTCATGGGTTGTTGCAGACGGAAGAGTACGTCAGGGCGCTCTTCGGGATGCGCCGACCGCTGCTGACCGAGGATGTCATCGAACGGCAGGTGGCGGCTCGTGCAGAGCGACAGAAGATCTTCAGTCGGTCACCCGCACCCATTCTCAGCTTTGTCCAAGAAGAGGTGACGCTGCGGCGTCCCATCGGGGGCAAGATGGTTCTGCGACGCCAACTCGAACACTTGCTTGCGCTCGGGCAGTTGCGGAACGTGGAGATCCAGGTGATGCCGACCGATCGCGAAGACCATGCCGGTATGGGTGGACAGCTGGAATCCCTGAAGCTCAAGGACGGTCCGTCGCTGGCCCACACCGAGGTGCAGCACATCAGCCGACTGATCAGCGACCGGAAGGAAATCCAGGGGCTGGAAATGCGGTATGGGATCATCCGGGCTCAAGCTCTTACACCACGAGAGTCGCTTGCCTTCATCGAGAAACTGCGGGGAGAGACATGACGATCAAACCTTCGAGCTCGTCCGAGCTGACGTGGACCAAGAGCAGCCACAGCAGCAACGAAGGACCTGAATGCGTGGAGGTCGCCGCCATCCCTGACACCGTCCTCGTCCGCGACTCCAAGGACAAGACCGGCCCCCGCCTCACCTTCACGCCCCAAGCATGGGCTGCCTTCATCTCGTACGCGGCCGGGTTCGGCACCCGTAACACCCCCTGATCACGCCCCCCACGGGCATGGCCGAGGGCCGCACTCCCAAGCGGAGTGCGGCCCTCGGTCGTGAGCGCGTGAGCGTCCGAGCCTCGCGGCCCGTGGCGCTTACTTGCGGATCAGCGAGCGCAGCACGTACTGCATGATGCCGCCGTTGCGGTAGTAGTCCGCCTCACCGGGGGTGTCGATGCGGACGACCGCGTCGAACTCCACACCGGTGTCCGTGGTGACCTTGACCGTACGCGGGGTGGTGCCGTCGTTGAGCTCGGTCACGCCGGTGATGGAGAAGGTCTCCTCGCCGGTCAGGCCGAGGGACAGCGCCGACGCGCCCTCCGGGAACTGGAGCGGCAGCACGCCCATGCCGATGAGGTTCGAGCGGTGGATGCGCTCGTAGGACTCGGCGATGACGGCCTTGACGCCGAGGAGCGCGGTGCCCTTGGCGGCCCAGTCGCGGGACGAGCCGGAGCCGTACTCCTTGCCCGCCAGGACGACGAGCGGGATGTCCGCGGCCTGGTAGTTCTGCGAGGCGTCGTAGATGAACGACACCGGACCGCCGTCCTGGGTGAAGTCGCGGGTGTAGCCGCCTTCGGTGCCCGGCGCGATCTGGTTGCGCAGACGGATGTTGGCGAAGGTGCCGCGGATCATGACCTCGTGGTTGCCGCGGCGCGAGCCGTAGCTGTTGAAGTCACGACGCTCGACACCGTGCTCGGTGAGGTACTTGCCCGCCGGGGTGTCGGCCTTGATCGCACCGGCCGGGGAGATGTGGTCGGTGGTGACCGAGTCGCCGAGCTTGGCCAGGACGCGGGCGCCGGTGATGTCCCCGACCGGGCTGGTCTCCATCGTCATGCCCTCGAAGTACGGGGGCTTGCGGACGTAGGTGGACTGCGGGTCCCACTCGAAGGTGTTGCCGGTCGGGATCGGCAGCGCCTGCCACTGGGCGTCGCCCGCGAAGACGTCGGCGTAGCTCTGGCTGAACATCTCCTGGCCGATCGCGGAGGCGACGACCTCCTCGACCTCCTTCTCGGAGGGCCAGATGTCGGTCAGGTGGACGGGGTTGCCGTCCTTGTCGATGCCCAGGGCGTCCTTGGTGATGTCCACCTTCATGGACCCGGCGATGGCGTACGCGACGACCAGCGGCGGGGAGGCCAGGTAGTTCATCTTGACGTCGGGGTTGATCCGGCCCTCGAAGTTGCGGTTGCCGGAGAGGACCGCGGCGACCGCGAGGTCGGCCTCGTTGACGGCCTTGGAGACCTCGTCCGGCAGCGGGCCGGAGTTGCCGATGCAGGTGGTGCAGCCGTAGCCGACGAGGTTGAAGCCCAGCTTGTCGAGGTACGGGGTGAGCCCGGCGCGGTCGTAGTAGTCCATGACGACCTTGGAGCCGGGGGCCAGGGTGGTCTTGACCCACGGCTTGCGGGTAAGGCCCTTCTCGACCGCCTTCTTGGCCACCAGCGCCGCCGCCACCATGACGTACGGGTTGGAGGTGTTGGTGCAGGAGGTGATCGCGGCGACGGTGACGGCGCCGTGGTCGATCTCGTAGGTGGTGCCGTCGGGGGCGGTGACCGGCGTCGGCTTGGTCGGCACGCCGTTGGTGACGGCGGGGGCGTCGGAGGCCGGGAAGGACTCGACGCCCGCCTCGTCCAGGTCGGCGACGGGCACGTGGTTGCGGACGTCCTGGCCGAACTGCTCGGCCGCCTCGGCGAGGATGATCCGGTCCTGCGGCCGCTTGGGGCCGGCGATCGAGGGGACGACGGTGGACAGGTCCAGCTCGAGCTTCTCGGAGAAGTCCGGCTCGGCAGCCGGGTCCAGCCACAGGCCCTGCTCCTTGGCGTACGCCTCGACGAGCGCGAGCTGCTGCTCCGGGCGGCCGGTGAGCTTGAGGTAGTTGATGGTCTCCTGGTCGATCGGGAACATCGCCGCGGTGGAGCCGAACTCCGGCGACATGTTGCCGATGGTGGCGCGGTTGGCCAGCGGCACGGAGGTGACGCCCTCGCCGTAGAACTCGACGAACTTGCCGACGACGCCGTGCTTGCGCAGCATCTCGGTGATCGTGAGGACGAGGTCGGTGGCGGTGGTGCCGGTGGGCAGCTCACCGGTCAGCTTGAAGCCGACGACGCGCGGGATGAGCATCGAGACCGGCTGGCCGAGCATCGCGGCCTCGGCCTCGATGCCGCCGACGCCCCAGCCGAGGACGCCGAGGCCGTTGACCATGGTGGTGTGGGAGTCGGTGCCGACGAGGGTGTCGGGGTACGCCTGACCGTTCCGGACCATGACGGTACGGGCCAGGTGCTCGATGTTGACCTGGTGGACGATGCCGGTGCCGGGCGGAACGACCTTGAACTCGTCGAAGGCGGTCTGGCCCCAGCGCAGGAACTGGTAGCGCTCCTTGTTACGGCCGTACTCCAGCTCGACGTTCTGGACGAAGGCCTCCGGGGTGCCGAAGCGGTCGGCGATGACGGAGTGGTCGATGACCAGCTCGGCCGGGGCGAGCGGGTTGATCTTCGCCGGGTCGCCGCCGAGCTCCTTGACGGCCTCACGCATGGTGGCGAGGTCCACGACACAGGGCACACCGGTGAAGTCCTGCATGATCACGCGGGCAGGTGTGAACTGGATCTCCTGGCTGGGCTGGGCGCTCGCGTCCCAGTTGCCCACGGCCCGGATGTGGTCGGCGGTGATGTTCGCGCCGTCCTCGGTGCGGAGCAGATTCTCCAGCAGCACCTTCAGGCTGTAGGGCAGACGGGCGGAGCCCTCCACCTTGTCCAGCCGGAAGATCTCGTACGACTCGTCGCCCACGCTCAGCGTGGCGCGGGCGTCGAAGCTGTTCGCCGACACGACAGTCTCCTTCATCAATGTGCGCGTACCACCGCAATCCTGCCGGTGCAGCTTCTTGCCGATCCGCTGAGGTGAGGCTAAGTTAGGCAACCCTTACCAGAATCACCCTTGCCTGACCTTCGACGAATACCAACCGTGGTACGCCTCGGCAGATATCTCGATGTCGAGATAACTCTAGTACATCACCGCCGCCCGGTCATGCCCTGCCGACTCCTGTCCGCTGACATCGAGCACGGCGCACACCGGCGAACCCGGTCGTCCCCGCTTCCGTGACGGCGAACGCAGTCGTGGGAGCGGACACTTGGCGGTTCTGCGGGCGGCCATACCGGCCGGGGCGGATCCCACCGGACCGTACGTCGAGCGGATCCCACCGGGCCGTACATCGAGCCGTCGTACCCGGCGGACGCGGACACCCGCCGAGTCCGCCGCCGCTGCTCGACGCCGGCGGCTGGCAGCAGTCGGAGAGACGTACGACCATGTGCTCTACAGCACCACTGCCGGATCGAGTGGGCGCGATGATTTCGGGGCGGGGCGACAGTCTCCATCTCCGTATCCCCGAAGCGAAGAAGAGGAGCGAGTCCCGTGCGCATCGTGATCAGTGAGTTCATCAGCCTGGACGGCGTCGTGCAGGCGCCAGGCGGACCCAAGGAGGACACCGACGGTGGCTTCGCCCACGGCGGCTGGTCGCACCCGTTCTTCGATCCGGAGGTGATGGGCGGTGCCTTCGACGACGCGCTGGCCAAGGCCGACGCGCTGCTGTTCGGACGCCGCACCTGGCAGACGATGGCCGCGGCGTGGCCGGAGCGGGCCGGCGACCCGTTCGCCGACCGGATGAACGCCATCCCGAAGTACGTCGTCTCCACGACGCTGGGCGACTCCGAGCTGACGTGGGACAACACCACGCGCATCCCCGGCGACGAGGCCGTCGCCCGCATCCGGGAGCTGCACGGGCCCGACGGCGGCGACCTGTTGGTCATGGGGAGCCCCACGCTCGTGCGCACCCTCCTGCGCGAGGGCCTGGCCGACGAACTCCGGCTCATGATCGAGCCGGTGCTCCTCGGCGGCGGCAAGACGATCTTCCCCGACGACGGTGCGCTCCGCCCGCTCGAGCTGGTCTCGACCGTCACCAGCGGCACGGGCGTGAACGTGTGCACCTACCGGCCGGTCGCCGGGGGGTAGGCCGCCGGATACGTACTACGCCGGGAAGGGCCACGGAGTCCCGCGTCAGCCACGGTTTGCCCGCCTTGTCGACCACCCCGTGAGCAGCTGGGGGGACAACGCCCGGTAGCGCACAGCGCCGGCAGGTGACTCACGCCCCACGCCGTCCGCCCGGTCAAGAGCGGCGGTCGCGGCCGTCCACGTACCCGCGCCGCCGCGCCGGTCCGGCACGACCTGCGTTCACCCGTACGGCCGCGCCCCGAGGGATGAGTTTGCCGGAGGCCGAGCCGCGGCATCACCGCTGCTGCGGCCGCCCGCCCGGCCACGTCCGGCGGGCTGCCGCAGCGGCCCGAAAGGCCGGATTCCGCGCCTCGATGCACTATGTGGGTGGAGAGGTGCGCGCACCGCTCCCCCGGGCGGTGGCCCCGTACGAGCTGGAACGGGCCTGACCGTGGCGAGGCTCGCCAGCGGAGGCCACAGCAACCTCATCTCATATGCGAGATATCATCACCCGCATGGCAGACGATTACCTCGTACGCATCGGCAAGCTCATCCGTGACGCTCGCCAGCACAGAGGCTGGACGCAGGCAGAGCTGGCGGAGGCGCTCGGCACCAGCCAGAGCGCGGTGAACCGTATCGAGCGCGGCAACCAGAACATCAGCCTTGAGATGATTGCCCGCATCGGCGAGGCCCTCGACAGCGAGATCGTCTCCCTGGGATACGCGGGCCCCATGCATCTGCGCGTCGTCGGCGGCCGCCGTCTGTCCGGCAGTATCGACGTCAAGACCAGCAAGAACGCGTGCGTGGCCCTGCTCTGCGCCTCGCTCCTCAACTCGGGGCGTACGACCCTCCGGCGGGTCGCACGGATCGAGGAGGTGTACCGGATCCTGGAGGTGCTGGGCAGCATCGGCGTCCGCGCCCGCTGGATCAACGGCGGCAGCGATCTGGAACTCGTCCCGCCGGCCCGGCTCGACCTCGACTCGATGGACACGGAGGCGGCGCGCAGGACCCGTAGCGTCATCATGTTCCTGGGACCGCTACTGCACCGGACGGACCGCTTCCGGCTTCCGTACGCGGGCGGCTGCGACCTGGGCACTCGGACCGTACAACCGCATATGACCGCGCTGCGGCACTTCGGGCTGGAGGTCACGGCGACCGAGGGGACGTACCACGCCCGGGTCGACCGGGGCGTCTCCCCCGGCCGCCCGATCGTCCTGACCGAGCGCGGCGACACGGTGACCGAGAACGCGCTGCTGGCGGCCGCCCGGTACGACGGCGTCACCGTGATCCGCAACGCCAGCTCCAACTACATGGTCCAGGACCTGTGTTTCTTCCTGGAGCAGCTGGGCGTCAAGGTCCAGGGGATCGGTACGACGACGCTGACCGTGCATGGCGTACCGCAGATCGACCGCGATGTGGACTACGCGCCGTCCGAGGACCCGGTGGAGGCGATGAGCCTGGTCGCCGCGGCCGTGATAACGGAGTCGGAGCTGACGATCCGCCGCGTGCCCGTCGAGTTCATGGAGATCGAACTGGCCGTGCTGGAGGAGATGGGCCTCGACCACGAACGCGGCGTGGAGTACGCGGCGAACAACGGGCGCACCCGGCTGGTCGATCTGACCGTACGGCCGTCGAAGCTGCGGGCACCGATCGACAAGATCCACCCCATGCCGTTCCCCGGGCTGAACATCGACAATGTGCCCTTCTTCGCCGCCATCGCGGCGACGGCACAGGGCTCGTCGCTGGTCCACGACTGGGTCTACGACAACCGCGCGATCTATCTCACCGACCTCAACCGCCTGGGCGCCGGGGTGAAGCTGCTCGACCCGCACCGGCTGCTGGTCGAAGGTCCGACGCGCTGGCGGGCGGCGGAGATGATGTGCCCGCCGGCGCTCCGCCCCGCGGTCGTGGTGCTGCTGGCGATGATGGCGGCCGAGGGCACATCGGTGCTGCGCAACGTCTATGTGATCAACCGGGGGTACGAGGACCTGGCGGAACGGCTGAACTCGGTCGGCGCGCAGATCGAGATCTTCCGCGACATCTGACGTCTTCGCAGTTCAGGGGCTCCTTCATCACTTCTTCTCGTCGGTCGGGCCGATGTGCTCGCCCGGCGTCGCGAGTTCCTCGACCGCGCCTGCGGTGACCACCGCGCCAGTGGACTTCCTGCCGCGACGCAGCCTGCCCTCCAGCCAGCCCGCGAAGGTGGTGAGTGCGAAGTTCAGCAGGACGAACATGACGGCGACGACGGTGAAGCTGGCGATGGTGTTCGCACCGTAGTTCGCGCTCATCGGGCGGACCGATGCCAGCAGTTCGGAGAAGCCGAGCAGCGCCCCACCGAGGGCGGTGTCCTTCACGATGACCACCATCTGGCTGACGATCGCGGGGAGCATCGCGGTGACCGACTGCGGCAGCAGTACGTTCCGCATGATCTGCCCCTTGCGCATGCCGATCGCCTTGGCCGCGTCGGTCTGACCTGAGGGCAGGGAGAGGATGCCGGCCCGCACCACCTCGGCGAGCACCGAAGCGTTGTAGAGGACGAGACCGGTGACCACGGCGTACAGCGGCCGGGTGTCAGGGCTGATGTCGGTGTACTCGGCGTACGTCGCGTTGGCGAAGAACATCAGGATGAGCACGGGGATGGCGCGGAAGAACTCCACGACGGTGCCGCCCACGCCGCGCACCCACCAGTGGTCGGAGAGCCGGGCGATGCCGAAGAACGCTCCGAGAGGCAGCGCGATGACCATGGCGAGGGAGGCGCTCTTCAGCGTGTTCCAGAGCCCTGGCCAGAGGTATGTCGACCAGGCGCGGGAGTCGGTGAAGAACGGCTTCCACTTGACCCATTCGAGCTGGTTCTTGTCGGCGAGACTCTGGACCACCCACCAGATGAGCGCCGCGAGGGCGACGAGGAACACCACCGTGTAGAGGACGTTCCGCCGCTTGGCGCGGGGGCCCGGGGCGTCGTACAGGACGGAGGTCATCGCTTCACCGCCACCTTCTTGCTCACCCAGCCGAGGATCAGACCGGTCGGGAGGGTGAGGCAGATGAATCCGAGCGCGAAGATGGCGGAGATAAGGACGAGCTGAGCCTCGTTCTCGATCATCGTCCGCATCAGCGACGCGGCCTCGGCGACACCGATTGCGGCCGCCACCGTGGTGTTCTTGGTCAGCGCGATCAGCACACTCGCCAGCGGCCCCACCACCGAGCGGAAGGCCTGCGGAAGGATGATCAGCCGCAGCACCTGGGTGAAGTTCAGGCCGACGGCGCGCGCCGCCTCCATCTGGCCGACGGGGACCGTGTTGATGCCGGACCTCAGTGCCTCGCAGACGAAGGCGGAGGTGTAGACGGTCAGGCCGAGCACGGCGAGCCTGAAGTTGATGGTCTCGAAGTCGTCGGCGCCGAGCCTGACGCCGAGCGTCTGGAAGAGGCCGAGCGAGGTGAAGACGATGATCACCGTCAGAGGAATGTTCCTCACGACGTTGACATAACCGGTGCCGAAGGCGCGCATCAGGGGCACCGGGCTGACCCTCATGGCAGCCAGGAGCGTTCCCCAGATCAGGGAACCGATGGCGGAGTAGACGGTGAGCTGTACCGTCACCCAGAAGGCCCCCCACAGGTCGTAACCCTCAAGAAAGTCGAACACGATCTCCCGCACTTCCGCGTGTGTGGACGGGGTGGCGCGCCGCCTTGGTGGGCGGCGCGCCGGTAGTGCTCTGTGTTGCAGCCGCAGTGCTTCAGCTGACGACGTTGCCGATCTTGGGGGCGGGCTCGTTCTTGTAGTTGGCCTCACCGAAGTTGGCCTTCACGGCCTTGTCCCACGAGCCGTCCGCCACCATCTTCTCCAGGGCCGTGTTGATCCTGTTCTGCAGTTCGCTGCCCTTCTTGACGCCGATGCCGTAGTTCTCATTGCTCAGCTTGTAGCCGCCGAGCTTGAACTTGCCCTTGAACTCCGGCTGCGCGGCATAACCGGCGAGGATGGCGTCGTCGGTGGTCAGTGCGTCGATGACCTTGTTCTCCAGGCCGGTCAGGCACTCCGAGTAGCCGCCGTACTCCTGCAGCTGGGCCTTCGGCGCAAGCTCCGTCTTGACGTTCTGCGCGGAAGTCGACCCGGTGACCGAGCAGAGCTTCTTGTTGTTCAGGTCCGCGGGCTTGGTGACGGAGTTGTCGTCCGCCCGGACCAGGATGTCCTGGTGTGCCAGGAAGTAGGGACCGGCGAAGTCGACCTTCTGCTGACGCTCCGGGGTCATCGAGTAGGAGGCCGCGATGAAGTCGACGTCGCCACGCTGGAGCAGCGTCTCGCGGTCGGCGCTCTTGGCTTCCTTCCACTCGATGTCGCCGGGCTGGTAACCGAGCTGCCTGGCGACGTACGTGGCGACGTCGACGTCGAAGCCGGTGTACTTGCCGTCCGGAGTCTTCAGGCCGATGCCCGGCTGGTCGTACTTGATACCGACCGTGACCTTGTTGCCGCCGCCCGTACCGCCGTCGCCTCCGTCATCGCCGCAGGCCGAGGCGGTCAGGGACAGCGCGACCGCAGCGGCGGCCGCAATGGAGACCTTACGGAGTTTCATGGTGAACTTCCCTAGGGATTGACGTGTGGAGATTGATCTACCGAGCGGGACGGGTGCACAGCGTCGGGCTCAGTGGTGAAGGATCTTCGACAGGAAGTCCTTGGCGCGGTCGCTGTTCGGATTGCTGAAGAACTGGTCCGGCGTCGTCTGCTCCACGATCCGTCCGTCCGCCATGAACACGACACGGTTGGCGGCCGAACGGGCGAATCCCATCTCGTGGGTGACGACGACCATGGTCATTCCGTCGCGGGCGAGCTGCTGCATCACCTCCAGCACCTCATTGATCATCTCGGGGTCGAGCGCCGAGGTCGGCTCGTCGAAGAGCATGATCTTCGGATCCATGGCCAGAGCTCTGGCGATCGCCACGCGCTGCTGCTGGCCGCCGGAGAGCTGCGCGGGGTACTTGTCCGCCTGCGAGGCGACGCCCACCCGGTCGAGGAGCGAGCGCGCCCGCTCCACGGCCGCCTTCTTGTCCTTCTTGCGGACCTTGACCTGGCCCAGCATCACGTTCTCCAGCACGGTCTTGTGCGCGAAGAGGTTGAAGGACTGGAAGACCATGCCCACATCGGCCCGCAGACGGGCCAGCTCACGGCCCTCCGCGGGGAGCGGCCTGCCGTCGATGGCGATCCCGCCCGAGTCGATGGTCTCCAAGCGGTTGATGACACGGCACAGCGTGGACTTTCCGCCCCCGGAGGGCCCGATGACGACGACAACCTCGCCACGGGAAATGGTCATGTTGATGTCCTGGAGCACATGCAGCGTGCCGAAGTGCTTGTTGACCTTGTCCAGCACGACCAGGGCGTTCTCCATGCCCGGTACGGCATCTTCCTTGGTCACTGATACTCCGCTCATCGGCTCCTTACTCCGTCCTCCTCGAGTCGGTCCGCACACTGACGGCCGAGCACGAAGCGAGTGCCGCGGCGGGGAAGCCGAGGCCAGGAACGAGGACTGACCGAGGCGTCCCGTACCTCCCACGGGATGGAGCGGCGCCCGCTCGATCCGAAAGAATGCAGCGCTATGTCAACATTTTGGCCCTCATGGAGTGGTATGTGAGCCCGCCACGCTGAAAATGAGCTGGTCCGGGAGTCCCGCAATGGCGCGGGCGAGGGCTGCGGCACATCGGTGAGCTCGGTCTGTAGCGATGTCGTCGCCGTCGGTCATCCCACCCGCGCGGTCCGCTCGTATCGCTCATCGGTGACGGTCGTCACGAGTACGCGATAAGCACCGGATGAGGACCGCGGGACGAACGCCTTGTCCGGTTCGGGACCTCGGTCCCGCCGCCTCCGGCCGGGCGACCCCTGCCGGGCCGTATCCCGGGTTCCTACGGTGGAACGTCGCTGGATATGCCCCCGACCGGACCGGAACTATCGCGTGACCGACGCCGACACCCCCACCTTCTGGCGGATCGACCTGCCCCACACCACGGCAGCCGTCCCGCTGGCACGCGCGCTGATCCGCAGCGCGCTGGCGGAGCTGGACGAGCCCGCCGACCGCGACACCGCGGAGCTGCTCACCGCTGAGCTCGTGGCCAATGCCGTGAACCACACGCACGGGGACGAGCCGATCGAGCTGGTGGTGGAGCTGCTGGCGGGCGGGTGCCAGATCGAGGTGCACGACCGCAACCCGGCACCGCCCGGCGACCTCGCGGGCGCGCACTCGGACCCGTACGCCCTCGAGGAGCACGGACGCGGTCTGCTGCTGATCCGCGCCCTCAGCTCACGGGCCGGTTACCGGCCGACACCGCGGGGCAAGGCGGTCTGGTTCACCCTGCCGTCGCAGCGCCGGTCCCGCTGACCCGACGTCGGCCGGATCGCCCGCCCACGATCCCCGTACCCGGCGACCCGCGATGGCCTGCCCCGCGACCCGCACACCGCGACCTGCCACGACCCGCGGACCGGAACAGGCGGACCCGCGCATCCGCGGCCGACGGCCTGCTACCGGCGCCCGGCGAGATCCGCTCCGCGCGCCCGGGTCCTACTCCGGCCCGGCGAGCGTGGCGACGAGAACGGCCTTGATGGTGTGCATCCGGTTCTCGGCCTCGTCGAAGACGACGGAGTGCGCGGACTCGAAGACCTCGTCGGTGACCTCCAGCGAGCTCAGGCCGTGCCGCTCGTGGATTTCCCGGCCCACCTCCGTGCCGAGGTCGTGGAAGGCGGGGAGGCAGTGCAGGAACTTCACATCCGGCCGGCCGGTGGCGCGCAGCACGTCCATGGTCACGGCGTACGGGCCGAGCAGCTCGATCCGGTCGTCCCAGACCTCCTTGGGCTCGCCCATCGACACCCATACGTCGGTCGCGACGAAGTCCGCGCCCCGCACACCGTCGGCGACGTCCTCGGTGAGCGTGATGCGCGCGCCGCTGCCGGCCGCCAGTGCCCGGGCCCGCGCCACGATGCCGTCGTCCGGCCAGAGCGACTTCGGCGCGACGATCCGTACATCCATGCCGAGCAGCGCACCGGTGACGAGGTAGGAGTTCCCCATGTTGTACCGGGCGTCGCCGAGGTAGGCGTACGCGATCTCCCCGAGGGGCTTGTCGCTGTGCTCGGTCATGGTGAGCACATCGGCCAGCATCTGGGTGGGGTGCCACTCGTCGGTCAGCCCGTTGAAGACCGGGACCCCCGCGTACGCGGCGAGCTCCTCGACGATCTCCTGGCCGTGGCCGCGGTACTCGATGCCGTCGAACATCCGGCCGAGGACCCTGGCGGTGTCCTTCACCGACTCCTTGTGCCCGATCTGCGACCCGGCCGGGTCGAGATACGTCGTGGAGGCACCCTGGTCCGCCGCCGCGATCTCGAAGGCGCAGCGCGTCCGGGTCGAGGTCTTCTCGAAGATCAGGGCGATGTTCCGGCCCCGCAGCCTCGGGACCTCGGCGCCCGCCCGCTTGGCGGCCTTCAGCCGGGCGGCGAGCTCGAGGAGATGACGGAACTCCTCGGCGGTGAAGTCCAGCTCCTTGAGGAAGGGGCGGCCCGAGAGGTCTGTCGCCATGGGTAGGGCTCCTCGGTCACGACTGCGGGGATGGTTCGCTGGAAGTATATACGACACCCCGCATCTCTATACGGATCCCACCCCCGGTGCCCGGCCACCCGGCCCGGCCCCCGCCCGGCGCGACGATGCACCGTCGCCGTGGGACCCACCTGTGCGGCACGCCCGTACGGCATCCTCGACGCACTCCTGTACACGGCTATACGGCATCCCTCTCGAAAGGACAGCTCATACAGCGCGGCCCGCCCCGTCCGCGCCCCAGCTCGCTCCCCGGGATCGTCACCACCTCGATGCCCTGCTTGCGCAGGTACGTATTGGTGGTGGAGTTGCGCTCGTACGCCACCACCACGCCCGGTTCCACGGCGAGCACATTGCATCCGTCGTCCCACTGCTCGCGCTCCGCCGAGTGCACATCCTGGCGGGCGGTCAGCACCCGGATGTCGTCCAGGCCGAGCGCGGCGGCGATGGCCCGGTACATGTGCTCCGGCGGATGGTCGGTGACCTTGAGCTCCCGTTCGTTCGAGCCGGGCTCGATGGTGTACGAGCGGAGCATGCCCAGCCCCGCGTACTGGGTAAAGGTGTCCCCGTCGACCATCGTCATCACCGTGTCGAGGTGCATGAAGGCACGCCGCTTGGGCATGTCGAGCGCCACGATCGTGCGCGCCGAGCCGGCCGCGAAGAGGCCGCGGGCGAGCATCTCCACCGCCTGCGGGGTGGTCCGCTCGCTCATCCCGATCAGCACCGCGCCGTTGCCGATCACGAGCACATCGCCGCCCTCGATCGTCGAGGGATAGGCGCTCTGTCCCTCCGACCAGACGTGGAAGGCGCCGGACTGGTTGAACAGCGGGTGGTGCCGGTAGATCGCCTCGAAGTGCACCGTCTCGCGCTGCCGGGCCGGCCAGCGCATGGCGTTGATCGACACACCGTCGTAGACCCAGGCCGAGGTGTCCCGGGTGAAGAGGTGGTTGGGCAGCGGAGCGAGCAGAAAGTCGTCCAGATCCATGACATGGAAGCGGACGGAGGTCGGCTCGGCGTGGCGCTCCAGGAACTCCCGCTTCGTCATACCGCCGACGAGCGCCTCGACCAGGTCAGGGACGGGCAGTTCATCAAAGGCGGCCCGCAGATGGTCGGTGGCCAGCGGGCCGTACTCCTTCTCGTGGAAGACCCGGTCCAGCACGAGTTTGCGCGCCTCGGGGATCTCCAGGCAGTCGGCCAGCAGATCCCCGAAGAGGTGCACATCGATGCCCATGTCGCGCAGCACGTCGGCGAAACCGTCGTGTTCCTGGCGCGCCCGTCGTACCCACAGCAGATCGTCGAAGAGCAGCGTGTCCTTGTTGCTGGGGGTGAGCCGCTTCAGCTCCAGGTCCGGGCGGTGCAGGATGACACGGCGAAGCCGCCCGGCCTCGGAATCCACATGGAATGCCATCTCTCCATCCTGGCCGAGGCAGGCGGCCCGCGCGGCCCATGGGGCCTGTTTTCCGCGGCTCAGGGCCGCATCTCGTACGCGTCCGACAGCGCTTCGACGCGGGCCCAGACGCGGGCCGTGCGCTCGGAGTCGGTGACGGGCCGGCGGACCGCGCCGAGCGCCCACCGCTGCTGGGCGTCGGTCGCCGAGTCCTTGCCGTGCAGCTCGACCGCGTGCGCCGAGAAGTCACGGACGAGGATGCCGAACAGCTCGTCCAGCACATCGCGGTCGAGGCCGGTCAGCTCTGCCTGCTCCAGGATCAGCTGGCCGTGCACGACGAGCGCGAACAGCTGTCCGACGGCGAGAAGCAGATCGAGGTCCTTGGCCTGCTCCTCGTCGGGCGCGGCGGTGGTGACGAAGGTGCACAGGGCGTCGGCCTGCTCCCGGAGGCGGGCGACGTTGGGGACGTCCGCGTGGGCGTCGTAGGCGGCACGCCAGTCGTGGAAGCGGATGGCACCCAGGCCGCGGGCCGGGCCCTGACGGAAGAGGAACGCGTCGTCGGCCGCGTCGCGCCGGGTGGGGACCGGGGCGTACTCGGCGGGGGCGAGGAGGTAGTTCCCCATGAACTTCAGGATCAGGGCGAGGTTGACATGGACGGTTCCCTCCAGCTTCGGAAGGCCGCGGATCTCGGTGGCCGCCTGCGCGAAGTAGGTGTCCTTCTCGAAGCCCTTGGCGGCGATGACGTCCCACAGCAGGTCGATGACCTTCTCGCCCTCGGTGGTCACCTTCATCTTCGTCATCGGGTTGAAGAGGAGGTACCGGCGGTCCTCGGGCCCGGCGCTGCGGAAGTAGTCGACAGCGCGGTCGCTGAACAGCTTCATACCGACCAGGCGCACGTACGCGTCGGTCAACTCGCGGCGCACATGGGCGAAGTCGGTCACGCGGCGGCCGTAGAGGATGCGGTTGTGGGCGTGCGTCACGGCCTCGTACATCGCGTGCTCACAGATGCCGACGGCACCGGTGCACAGGTTGAACTTGCCGACGTTGACGGTGTTGAGGGCGGCGTCGAAGGCGGCGCGGCCGGTGTGCAGCACGTCCTCGGCCCGTACGGGGTACCGGTCGAGCCGGAACTCGCTGACGTACTTCGAGGAGTCGACGACGTTCTTGACCAGGTGGTAGTCGGGGTGACGGCTGTCGGCGGCGAAGAAGACATAGCCGTCCGGGCCCTCGATGTCGGAGCGGCGGCCGAAGACGGAGACCAGTCCGGCGGCGTTGCCGTTGCCGATGTAGTACTTGGAGCCGGTCGCATGGAAGCCGCCCTCCGCGTCCGGGGTCAGCACCATGTCAGTGCTGTAGATGTCGGCGCCGTGGGCCTTCTCGGAGAGGCCGAAGGCGAACACCTCGCCCTGCTCGAGGAGTTCGGCGGCACGAGCGCGGACCTCGGCGTTGCCGCTCTGCCAGACCGGCCCCAGACCCAGGATGGTGACCTGCCAGGCGTACCAGTAGTCCAGACCGTAGAACCCGAATATCTCGTTGAGAGCGGCGATACGGGAGGTGTCCCAGCGCTTGTCCTGGTGGCCGGGGGCGTCGGGGGCCGGGGTGAGGAAGGTCGCGAACAGGCCCTCCTTCTTCGAGAACGCGAGGAAGTCCTCGAGCCAGGCCCGGGAGCGGTAGTCCTCGATGAGCTGCCTCTTGCCACGCCCCTCGAACCAGTCGACCGTGGCGCGGAGCAGCCGGCGGGTCTCGGGGTCGAAGTGGGCGGGGTCATAGGTGCGCGGGTTGAAGAGCAGGGGGTCCGCCATGATGCGGGGCACCTTCCTGGAGGAGGGGTGAGGTGGTCAGTTCGTCGGGTCGCCGATACGGCGCAGGGTCGCGAGCACGTCGTCGAGCCAGGCGAGGGTCATCCGCTCGTACTCGATTCCGCCGCGCAGCACGACGTGCTGGAGCTCCTGGCCGGTGTCGAGCGCGCCGGAATCCGGGAAGTCGCGCCGCTCCCCCGCGAGATAGCGGGCGAGTCGCTCGGCGTGGACGGTGCGATGCCGCTCGACCTCGGCGATCAGGCCGGCGGGGTCGTCGAAGGCCGCTCCGCGGATCTTCACCGCCAGGTCGTGGCGGACGCTCTCGGGCTCCACCGGCTCGTGCAGCCAGTCCGAGAGGGCGGTACGGCCGGTGGTGGCGACGGAGTAGACCTTCTTGTCCGGCCGCCCGTCCTGGGGCACGTCGCGCACATCGATCCAGCCGTCGCCCTCCATGCGCTTGAGGACGCGGTAGATCTGCTGGTGGGTGGCGGTCCAGAAGTGGCCGATGGACCGGTCGAACCGCCGGGCCAGCTCGTAGCCGGACCCCGGCTGTTCCAGCAGGGAGACAAGGATCGCGTGCTCGAGTGCCATGCCCGGCATCCTGCTATGCAACTCGTTGCATAGGCAAGAGCGCGCGACGACGGTGAGACGTGGCTCACTCACCTGACGGGGCTCTCCCCGCCGCATCCCGGGAATGCGGCCCGGCCGGAACGCGGGTACGCGGCCCTATGAGGCCGTGATCGATGTACGGACAGATCGACAAGTCCACTTCCCGCACTTCCTGGTCACCGGCACACCCCGAGCATCGGGCCCTCAAGCGAGGACGAAAGGGGGCCGCTGACGGGACCGAATCCGACAGCCCCATCGGAGATTGCACCGGCGCCGGCCTCAGCCCGAAGGTGTACGCGCCCGGGGGCCCGTCGCCAGGCCGGCGAGCGTTTGTGCCCCACGTGCCGGACCCGCAGCGCTCCAGCCACCGACGCCCATTGCCGTTACTGCAGGCCGGTGGGCGGCACCACCCGGCGGGAGAGTGCGGCGATCGCGTCCGGGCCCACCCGGCAGCATCCGCCGATGAGCCGGGCGCCCGCGGCCTGCCAGTCCCCGGCCCGGGCCGGGTCGAAGGTGGCGCCGCCCCGCCAGCCTTGCCGCTCCGCGTCCCAGGTCTCCCCGCTGTTGGGGTAGACCACGACCGGTTTACCGGTCGTCTCGGCCGCGATGGCGACCGCCAGGTCCGCGTCGAGCGGATCACAGCAATTGACGCCGACCGCGATCACGTGGTCCGCGTGAGCCACGAGCTCCATGGCCTGTTCCAGCGGCTGCCCGGCGCGTGTCGTGCCTCCGGAAACGGTGTACGACAGCCAGACGGGCACCCCGGTCCCCTCGACGGCGCGGAGCAGCGCCTCCGCCTCATCGGTGTCCGGCACCGTTTCCAGTGCGAGCACATCGGGCCCGGCGGAGCAGAGCGCCTCGATACGGGGCCGGTGGAAGAGCTCCAGCTCACGCACGCTCAGCCCGTACCGCCCGCGGTACTCGCTGCCGTCGGCGAGCATCGCACCGTACGGCCCGACGGAGGCCGCCACCCATACGTCCTCGCGGCTCCCCGCCGCCTGCCGTGCCAGGCCGACGCTCCGCCGCAACAGGGCCGTGGCCTGCTCGCGCCCCAACCCTCGCCGGGCGAAGCCCTCGTACGTCGCCTGATAGCTGGCGGTGATCAGAACCCGCGCGCCTGCCCGTACATACGCCGCATGGGCCGCTGCGATCTGCTCGGGCGCGTCGGCCAGCAGCCGCGCCGACCAGAGTTCGTCCGACAGATCGCAGCCCTGGTCGGTGAGCTGGTTCGACAGCCCGCCATCGAGCACGACCGGGCCCTCGGCAAGAGCCGCGGCGAGCGGAGCGGCGGGGGCGGTCATCGTGGGCTCCTCGGGTCTCCCGACCAGTCGGGACGGGCCGGATGCCGGTCGGGGTCGGTGAGGTCAGGGTTGATGAGGTCGGGTCGGGTATCGGTGAGGTCAGGTTGATGAGGTCGGGTCCGTGAAGTCGGGTCGGGTCCGTGAGGTCAGAGGTCAGTCAGGTCAGGTGAGTTGGGACTGGACGTCGGACGAGATCACCTCCAGATGGTCGAGGTCGTCGAGGTCCAGGATCTGAAGGTAGATCCGGGAGGAACCGGCCTCGGTGTAGCGGCCGATCTTCTCGACGACCTCGGCGGGCGAGCCCGCGAGGCCGTTCTCCTTCAGCTCGTCCACCTCCCGGCCGATGGCAGCGGCGCGGCGCGCGACCTCCGCGTCGTTCTTGCCGACACAGGCCACCAGCGCGTTCGAGTACACCAGGTCGCCGCCGTCGCGGCCGATTTCCTCTGCGGCGGCCCGTACCCGTCCGAACTGCCGCTCGCTGTCGGCCACGGAGGCGAAGGGGATGTTGAACTCATCGGCGAATCGCGCCGCGAGCCGCGGTGTACGGGTCGTACCGTGCCCGCCGATCAGCACCGGCACCGTGGCCTGGGCCGGCTTCGGCAGCGCCGGGGAATCCTGAAGCCGGTAGTACGTCCCGTCGTAGCTGAACGTCCGGCCGGCCTCCGTCCGCCACAGCCCGGTGATGATATCCAGCTGCTCTTCCAGCCTCCCGAACTTCTCCTTGGGGAAGGGGATGCCGTAGGCCTTGTGCTCCTGCTCGAACCAACCGGCTCCCAGGCCGAGTTCGACGCGGCCGCCGGACATCTGGTCGACCTGGGCCACCTGGACGGCCAGCACACCGGGCAGCCGGAACGTCGCCGCGGTCATCAGCGTGCCGAGCCGGATCCGCCGGGTCTCACGGGCGAGTCCCGCAAGGGTGATCCAGGCGTCTGTGGGCCCGGGAAGGCCGGAGCCTCCCATGCTCAGATAGTGATCGGACCGGAAGAAGGCGTCGAACCCGAGATCCTCGGTGGCCTGGGCGACGGTCAGCAAGGTCTCATAGCTCGCCCCCTGCTGGGGCTCTGTGAAGATGCGAAGCTCCATATCCCCATCCTGCATGCTCGAGCGCCTGTCGACCCTCATCGGGCCATGGTGCCTCGCCCGGACCGTCCTGCGTCTGAGGACTCCCGGCATGGGGGCCGGCCGGCATCAGGACGTCTCACGACGGTTCCGCCGCCGAGTCGGGCTGCGAGCGCTCCCTCGCCGCCAGCCTCGCCAGCAGCCCCCGTACCCGGTCGTTGGATTCGTCCGTGGCGTCTATTGCCTCGATGCACTGCCAGTAGAGCGTCTCCTCGTCCGCCGAGCAGGCCACGCCGACGAGTGCTATCCCCACTTCTCCGAGCAGTCCGCCCAGCCCCAGCAGCACGCTCCGCGGATCCCGGAGCCCGGACAGCTGCGACGCCCGCACACCGCCGTCCCGCTGCCCCGGCGCATACAGCGCGCCGCACGCTCTGCCACCCGCCTCCTCCAGGCCGTGCGCCTCCGACCGGAGCTCCGCCGGTCCGTTGAGCGCCAGATGGCTGCCCACAGCTTGGGCCAGCGCCTGAGCCTGCCAGGCCTCGGCGACGATCTCCTCCGCCACCCGCGACTGCGCGAGGGCATGCCGGGTGGCACCGATCAACCGAACCGCGTCCATCCGCCCGTTCCCCTCGCCCCGTACCCCGCTCAGCGCGGCAACCGCCAGCCGTAGCCCTGCCACTACCCAGAGTGATACCGAACGGCCCGAAAAGCTAGGGGGATTCCGAAATCTGTGGACAACTGTTCCCTTGTTGATATCCCGGCCACTCCAAGGAGTGACGACAGGGTTCACTTTCCGGGTGGCGCGGGGAAGCGTTGCTCGTTTCTGTCGATCTTCGCCGAGAGCGCCGCGAGCGCGTCGATCCCCAACACCTCGCAGAACTGCAGCAGATACGCGAGGACGTCCGCGACCTCGTCCGCCACCCGGTGCGCCGACTCCGGGTCCTCCATCACCCGGGCCGACTCCTCCGGCGTCAGCCACTGGAAGATCTCCACCAGCTCCGAGGCCTCGACGCTCAGCGCCGCGGCCAGGTTCTTGGGCGTGTGGTACGGCTGCCAGTCGCGTACCGCCGCGAACTCGGCGAGCCGGCGCTGCAGCCTCCGCACGTCGTGACCGCTACCGGAGCCGGGCGCCTCGGCGCCTTCCGGGCCGGACGCAACGGTGGTCGGGGGGCGGTGCGCGCCCTCCGGGACGGGGTCAGGGTCCGTCGCAGGCCAGGGCGCAGGTGCGGTCACGGGGCCGGGCGACTGGGCTCCCTCGCTGCCGGGGGAAGGAGCGGTCGCAGGCCCGGGCCCCGGCGGTCCGGTCTGTTTCCGAGATCCGGCCTGCCCGGGAGATCCGGGCCCCGGCGCACCCCGGGGTCCGGGCCGGCTCCCGGGGCCCGCCCCCGGGACGTCCTCGCGTCCGGACCCGGGAGCGTTCCCGGATCCGGCGTCCGAGACGTCCTCGCGTCCCACCCCCGCAGCGTCCCCGGATCCAGGCCCCGTGTGGCCCACGCGTCCGGCCCCCGCAGCGTTCCCCGGTCCGGGGCCCGAGTCGTCCACGCGTCCCACCCCCGCAGCGTCCCCGCGTCCGCGCCCCGGGGCCTTCCCGGGGCCGGTCTCAAGAGCGGTTCCGCGGGCGGACTCAGGGCCGTTCGCAAGGCCGTTCCCAGGGCCGTTCCTGGGGCCCTCCGGGCCGTTCTCAACAGCGTCGTTCACACCCCAGGTCTACCACCGACACCCCGGCCACACCGGCGGCGGCCGCCCCGTCCTGCACCGCCCCGACCAGCCGCACATGCCCGCGTTGCCCCATCCGTACCGCCAGCTCCAGCAGTTCGTACACCTGCCTCCGGTCCAGACAGCGGTCCAAGCCGTCCGCGAGCACCGTCAGCGCCTGCCGGGCCGGCAGCACCTCGGCCACCGGTTCCATCTCCAGCACGCCGGGGCCGGTCAACAGCACCAGGGCCAGCGCCAGATACCGCAACTCCCCGTCGCCCAGCCGCCCGAGGGGCGTGACCCCGAGCGCTCCCCGGTCCAGTACGGCCCGTACGGTCCCGTCGGCGAGATCCTCGGCCGCCAGATCCTCCACCACGCCCACACACCCCGTACGCGCCGCGGCGACCAGGGCCGCGTGCCGGGTGACGCACTCCGTGCGGGTCCGCCGCAGCACCTCCGCCAGATTGCCGCAGCCGCCCTGGAGCCTGCCCGCCCCGACGGCGACCGGCGTCCGCATCCGCTCCGGCTGCGGGTCGCAGGCGAAGACGGAGCGCAGCGCGACGACGGCCTGTTCGGCCGCGGCCAGCACGAGCCGCTGCCCCGCGGTCTTGCCCGCGACCCGCAACGGCAGCAGCGCGGTGCCCAGCCGGTCGTCCGGCAGGGGTGCCCGCGTCACCGGTACGGCACCGGCGGTGTGCCAGGCGGCCTGGACCGTACGGCGGGCCGGATCGCGCAGCGCGGTGGACAGCAGGACCTGCCCGCCCAGGGTCAATCTCTCGCCCACCACGCGCAGTTCCGGCTCGGCCTGGACGGCGAGATCGAGCCGTACCGCGCCCACGGGACCGTCCACGGTGCAGCCGATCCGGAACCCGCGCCGCCGCTGGGCGTCGGGCTTGGCCTGCTCGGGCACACAGGCCGGTGCATCGTCGAACACGTCGTCGAGCACATCGCCGCCACCGAGCCGGGCCAGCGCCGTACAGGCCTGTAAGGCAGTGGACTTGCCGCTGCCGCTCGGTCCGGCGAACACGGTCATCGGACTCAGCGGGAAGACGGCGCCGCGGTGCGACTTGTAGGAGGAGAGTCGCAGTTCGGTCAGGGCCGGGCGGTCCGCGGTTCCGGCACACGCACTGTTGGGATCCATGATCGGACCGTATGCAGTGTCCGGTCGGCTGAACCGTTCCGCCGTAACGCCCTTCCTACGATCGAGTTACCTGATCAATCCAGTGCGCCGGCCCGCGCCCCGAGCCGCGGCTGCTCGACCTCGGTGCCCGCCGGGGTCAGCAGGAAGACATTCGTGTCGACACGGTGCATCTTCGCGTTCAGACCGAAGGCGACTCCGCTGGCGAAGTCGAGGATGCGTTTGGCGACATCCGCATCCGAACCCGTCAGATCGAGCAGCACCGGGACCTGTCCCATGAGGTACTCCCCGACCTCGCGGGCGTCGGCGAAGCACTGCACCCGGATCACGACGAAGCGCCGCAGGTCCTGGCCGCGCCGCTGGTCCGGAAGGGTGCGGTGACCGGACCAGGAGGGCCAGGCGTCGCCCCCGCGCAGGGGAACGACCTCGGCGAGCCCTTCCCACTGCTCATCGGTCACGTCTCGCCGGTTCACCGGACCTCCCCGCAGGTGAGCTGGCTGGATATCAGCATCCCGCCAGCCTAGTGATAACCACACCGAGATCGGGCGGAGCGACACAAGTCTCGCGCACCGCAGGTGTGATGAGGACCATCACGGGGGTGACCGGCGGACGACGACACCATGACACGGCACGCCCCGTGGCCCCCTTCCACGACGGCCGCCCCCGGACAAGCCTCCCTGTCCGAGCGGGCCCCCGGCCTCCCGGGCTTCCCGGTGGACGCCCCATCTCACGGAACGCCGTCCGGCCGCGAGGGGGCCAAGGGTGCTTCGACTTCCGTTCCGGGCGGTTCCGATTCCTTTCCGGGCGATTCCGATTCCGCTCCTGGCGATTCCGCTGTCAGCGTGCTGCCGTTCTCCCGGCGGCGACCGGCGGGCACAGTCACAGCCATGAGACGACTACTGATGTTGGGCGGGACGGAGTTCGTCGGTCGTGCCGTCACCGATGCCGCGCTGGAGCATGGATGGCAGGTGACGGTCTTCCACCGAGGGCACCATGAACCACCGCCCGGTGTGACCGCCGTGCGGGGCGACCGCACGGCGGCGGACGGCCTGGCGGCCCTGGAGCGGGGCGGCGAGTGGGACGCCGTCGTCGACACCTGGACGGGGGCGCCCGCGGCCGTACGGGACTCGGCCCGGTTGCTGGCCGGCCGGGCCGGACACTACGTCTATGTGTCGAGCCGGTCCGTGCACCCCTTCCCGTGCGCGGCGGGTCTCGCCGAGGACGGCCCGCTGGTGGACGCCTCCCCCGACGACGGCGGCGAGGCCGACTATCCGCGGGCCAAGCGGGGCGGCGAACTGGCCGTATCGGAGGCCTTCGGTGACCGGGCTCTGCTGGCACGGGCGGGACTGGTCCTGGGGCCCCGGGAGAACATCGGACGACTGCCCTGGTGGCTGCTGCGGATCGCCCGGGGCGGCCCGGTGCCGGCGCCGGGACCGCACGGCCTGGAGCTCCAGTACATCGACGCCCGTGACCTCGCCCGCTGGATCCTGCACGCCGTCGAACGCGGGCTCGGCGGCCCCTTCAACGTCGTCAGCCCTCCGGGACACACCACCATGGGTGAGTTGCTGGAGACATGTGTGCAGGTCACGGGCGCCGACGCCGAGTTGCGCTGGATCGCCCCCGAACGCGTCCTCGCCGCCGACGTCCGGCCCTGGACCGATCTGCCGATCTGGATACCGCCGGGCGGGGATCACGACACGATGCACCGCGGGGATGTTGCCAAGGCGGTCTCCGCGGGGCTGCGCTGCCGCCCTGTCGCGGAGACGGTGGCCGATACGTGGTCCTGGCTGCGGGAGTTGGACGGGGAGCCGCCGCTACGGCCCGACCGTCCCCGGGTCGGACTGTCGCCGGAGGGGGAAGCGGAGCTTCTGGAATCTGTGCTCTGAACCGCGGGCGCCGCACGCCGATTTGACGCGCGATCAGGCAGCCCGAGGGATCGCAACGAGGAGGAAGCCGCAGGGTCCGGCCGTGGCGGAGGCCTGACCTACCGCTGTCAGGGGTCCGGACTCACGCACAGGACGGCGGACGTCAGTCCTGCTCCTCCGCGTGCCTGTGCCGGGCCCCTCACGGTCGGGGGCGGTCGGGCTACGGGGTGGCTGTGCTCAGCAGCGTGCGCAGGTCCGTGATCTCGTACCCCCGGGCCTGGATGGCGTCGATGAGCCGGGGCAGTGCCTGGGCATCGAGGACGGTTCCACCGCCGTCGGGCGCGCCGACGTGCATCTGGACGATCTCGCCCGGTGTCAGGGCGTCCAGCGCCCGAGCGACGACCGTGTCGGCACTCATGCCTCCGGCAGTTCCGAGGTAGCCGTTGGTGTCCGCGGTGAACTCGATGTCCGCGAATCCCAGTGCGTTGACGTCCGCGATCCTCTCCGGGCTGGTCTCGCTGTAGGGGAAGCGGAAGAACGGCAGCGGCACCGCCCCGGTCGCCTCACGGATCGCCCGGTCCGCCTCCAGCACCTCCTGCCGCGCCCCCTCACTGCTGAGGTCGTCGAACCGCGGATGGCTGTAGGAGTGGTTGCCGATCCCGTGCTCCGCCGCCATCGCCCGGGCCACCGAGGGGTGAGCGTCGGCGAACTGCCCGGTCAGGAAGAACGTGGCAGGTACTTTCCGCTCGCGCAGGACCTTCAGGACCGTATCCACTCCGGCGCCGTTCCATGCCGCGTTGAACGTCAGCGCGACCACCCGTCGCGTGGTGGGAATCCTCCGGACGTCCGTACCGAACAGTTCGTCGGCCGGAACGGGATCCGCCGTGCCGCTCGGCTGCGCGACCGCGCCGGAATCCGCCGCCGTGCGCACCATGGAAGCGGCGGCCGCGGGGGGGTGCGCGCCGGCCGGGAGGAGTACGGCTCCCAGGACGACAGCGGCGGTAGCGGCGGCCGGCAGGCTGCTGATGGCCCTCGGCCCACGGGCACGGATGAGGCTTGTGCCGACCGCGACCGCGGTCGAAGCAGCAGCCGAGGCCCGCGAGGCCAGGGAAACAAAACGTCTCATACTCAGCCAAATTACCCGCCCGATGCGCGAAGTGGCCCGCCACCGTGGTGCTGCCGGGCCGCTCCGTGCCCACGCGCGGCAGGGACCGGCAGGGGCCAGGGGGCGGCACGTGACGGTTCCGAACGGAACGCGCCTGGGCGCCGGTACTCGTATCCGCCCGGGGCCGTTTGCCGCCGTACGGAGGGCACTTGGGCCCCGGCCGCCTGCGGCGCGAGCCGTATGAGGAGCCCCGTCGGCTCGGGCGGCAGGATGGCCCCGAGGCGGCCGATACCGCCGCCTCGGCCGTCGTCCGGCACTACGGCCAGTCGGGTGACCGCGGCCGTCGGGCCCTCATCGGTGCCCCTCACGGGTGGGAATTCGAAGATGCGCCGGTGGGCCGGATCCCGTAGGCCGCAGACCGGATCGCGTCCGTCGCGCCGGACCTCGTCGGGGGCGTACCCGGGGCTCGCCTGGGCGCCCCCCAGGGTCGCCTGGGCGTACGGAGCTCGTCGGGCCGTACCGGAGCCTCGTCGGGGCGCGCCGGGCCGTACGTCGTCGGGGCGCGCCGGGCCGTACGGGGCGCGCCGACCGTTGGCCATGGCCGCGTTCCGGCTCGGGTGCCGCCGACGGATCCGACGTCCATCACTCGCGCCGCGGAAGAGCAGGCGGCTCAGCGACGCTGCGCGGCTGAACTCGGCCACCCACTCCAGCGGGTACGTCGTCGGAGCCCATCCGGGTCTTCGGGCGGTCCGCACTCGGCACCGGTATCAGCATCGCCGCCACCGCGGCCATGGCACCGGCCACCAGGAACCCCCAGGTGTAGCCGGACAGCGAAATGAGCCCTCCGAGCAGCGGAGGAGTGATCGACGCGGTGAGATTCTGCCCGGTGTTCTGGATCCCCATCGCCCGTCCGGACCACGCCCGCCCCGCCAGCTCCGCGGTGGCCGTGAACGCGAGGCCGTTCGTACTCGCCGTGATGCCGCACGCGACGACCAGGGCAATGTCGGTCGCCGGCGAGGGCCAGGCCGTACCCAGCGCGGTCAGCACCATCATGGCCACGATGCCCAGCGCCAACTGACGCATCGGGCGCAACCGGCTTCCCACGCGGTCGGACCACCGGCCCGCGATGATGCGCGACAGGGCACCCAGGCATTGGGCCGCCGCGAGCAACTGCCCCGCGTGGACGGCGCTCCAGCCCCGCAGGTCCACCAACAGCACCAGGGCGAAGGCACCGGCGGTGAACTGCGGTACGCACAGGAGCGCGCTCGACGCATGGACGCGCCAGAGGGCCGGGTTCCGGTACGGGTTGCCGGACGGCGAGGTGTCCGCCGCAGGCTCCGGGCGGGGCGGGTCGGCCGCCAGCACTCGCACCAGAAGGGCCAGCAGTCCGCACAGAACCGCGGTGAAGACCACGGCTCCCCGTACGCCCCAGTGCCCGGCCAGCGGCGGCATGGCGAGGGCCGCGACCGCCATACCCAGGGGGGTCGACGTCTGCCGGATCCCCATCGCGAAGCCCCGCTCCCGCGCCGGGAACCACCCGACGACCAGACGTCCGCTCGCCGCGAACACCGAAGCCCCGCACGCCCCGGCGAGGGCGAACAGCGCACCCAGCACGACCATCCCGTGGACAGCGGAGGCACCCGCCAGGACGAGGGCCGAGGCGGACAGCCCCGAGGCGATGACACTCCGCTCGCCGTAGCGGTCGGCCAGGGCGCCCCAGGCGACGAGCGCGAGCACCAGACCCAGGGTCGGGCACGCGACAACGAGCCCGACCTCGGCGAGCGTCAGATGCTCATCCCGTCGCAAGGTGTCCGACATATAGGGGATCCCATAGACGAAAACGCACGCGACGGTCTGTGCGGCCGTCCCGAGAGCGAGCATGATCCAACGCCGCATGGGACCTCCTCGTTCGCCTGCCAACTCAGCGCAACTATGCCAGCCTTACCGACAGGTGAGACAGTCTGTCTCAATATTCGAGCAACGGAGGAGGGGGCCGGAGACGACGTTCCGCGCCGAGGTCCCGCGTCCGGTGAGGTGGCGGCAGGGCCACTGACGGGAACGTGAACACGCCCCGGGCCGGGCCTGGGAGGATGGCGGGGCGTTCGTGACGAACCACCGACCCGGAGGAAGACCGCCCATGCGCTCCGAGACCATCAGCGACTTTCTGGCCCGACTGGCCGATCGCGTACCAGCCCCCGGCGGAGGCGCCGCCGCGGCCCTGCACGCCGCCCAGGCCGCCGCCCTGCTGGGGATGGTCGCCCGCTACAGCACCGGGGACCGGTACGCCGAACACAAGCCGGTCATCGAGCGCATCATCGCCGCGACGGACCGGCTGCGCGCCACCGCTCTGCGTCTCGCGGAGGAGGACGCGGCGGCGTTCACCGCCGTCACGGACGCCTACAAGATGCCCAAGGACACCGACGAGGCGAAGGCGGCCCGCTCGGCCGCCATCGCGGAGGCCCTGGCCGGGGCGGGCAGGCCGCCGGCCGAGGTCATCGCCGTCGCCCAGGAGGCGGTCGCCCTCGCCGAGGAGCTGCTGCCCATCGGCAACCGCAACGTCATCACGGACATCGCCGCCGCCACCGAGGCCGCCCGTGCCGCGGCGACCACGGCCCGGGTCAATGTCGAGATCAACGTCGGCGGCATCAAGGACGAGAAGGTGCGCACGGAGCTGTCGGCCGAGGCCGCGAAAACCGACGACATCGCCGCCCGTGCCGAGCGGGTCACGGCGGCCGTACGCAAGGAGATCACCACGTGAGCGCCATTGCCCTGTCCGGCAAGGAACTTGCCGCCGCGATCCGGGCGGAGGCCGCCGAGCGGGCCGCCTCGCTGACCTCTGCCGGGACCCCGCCGAAGCTGTCGGTCGTCGTCGCGACCGCGGACGAGTCCAGCGCCTGGTACGTCCGGTCGATCGCCAGGGCGGCAGGGAAGGCCGGGGTCCTCTGCGACATCGTCGACCTCGGCCCCGAGGCCACCCCGGACGACATCCGAGCACGGCTGGCCGCACTCTCCGCCGACGCGAGCGTGCACGGCATCATGCTGCAGACGCCGCTTCCGGAGGGCGCGGTCCTCGAGGATCTGGCGGGCGCGATCGCCGTCGAGAAGGATGTCGACGGCGCCAACCCGCTGTCCCTGGGACGGCTCGCCGCCGGTCTCCCGGCGTTCGCTCCGGCGACCGCCGAGGCTGTCGTCCGGATCCTGGACGAACACCGGATCGAGCTGACCGGTCGGCACATCGCCGTGGTCGGCCGCTCCACGGTGGTCGGCAAGCCCGCCGCCCACCTGCTCCTCGACAGGAACGCCACGGTCACCGTCTGCCACTCGCGGACGAAGGACCTGGCGGCCGTCACCTCGGCGGCCGATGTGGTGGTGGCGGCGGTCGGCCGGGCCGGACTGCTCACCGCCGAGCACATCGCGCCCGGTGCGGTCGTGGTGGACGTGGGCACCAACCCGACCGAGGACGGCGGGCTGGCCGGCGATGTCGACACCGCTTCCGTCACCGCCAGGGCAGGCGCCCTGACGCCGGTGCCGGGCGGGGTGGGCCCGGTGACGACAGCGCTTCTGCTGCAGCACACCGTACGCGCCGCCGGTCGCTGAGCGCGCGGCCGCTGAGCCCGACGGCCCGGCGGCCGCTGAGCCGGACGGCCGGGCGCGGGAGCCTGGGCACGGCTGCCGGGCCCGGCTCCGACCTGGAGAGCGCGCGGATTTTCCGGCACAGCCGCCCGGCGCCGTCGGGCGGGCCTGAATCCCCTCGGCGGGTCGGCGGGCGCAAAGGACCGTCCATGAGTCCAGGAATTCCAGCACGCGTTCCGTTCCCTGGCGCCTCGGGCGGTGTGGGTGCGCGCGCCCCCGGAGAGTGGGAGAGGGTTACCTTACGCGTGATCGGAAGCGGAAGGCGGCGGCCACGGCAAGAGTGCCTAGGACAACAGCTCCTGCGGCCAGCGGGAGCAGACTCTTGATGCCCTGGCTGCCGGCCGTCGCCAGGCTGCCGGAGGAGGCGGTCGAGCCCTTCGTGGTCGCGCCCTCCCTCACACCTTCGCTCGGGTTCTGCGACAGAGTCGCGCCGGAGGTGGACGTATCAGTCGTCCCGGACGTGGCCCGGCCGGCCGTCGTTCTCGTCCCCGTGATGTCGAACAACGCCACGACGTTGTTCTGCCCGGCGTCCAGCCTGCACGGCACGTCGAGTTTGACAGTCATGACGCCGCTCGCGGTGACGCGCATGACGAGGTCACCGACGGTGATCTTCGCCCTGCCCGGCTGGCTGAAGGTGCGCGGCGGCGCGACGCCGGTCGCCTTGACCGAGAACGGTCCGGACGCCGGGACGTTGGTCCTGGCCACGTGGAATGGCACCCTGACGTCGCTGTCGCCCTCCGGCGCTGCCACGCGGACTTTCGCGTCCACTGTGCCTTCGATGGTCTTGATACCGGCCTTGCCCAGCCCCTTCGTGTCAGCCGCGTTCACCGGCAACGCCGCACGGATGACGAATTTCGGGGTGGGCTCGCCGACCGCGGTCGACCGCGGGATATCCGAGTGCATCATGACTGTGACGGGCCGGTCGTCGATCGCCGGAACTGAGCAGGTGTATCTCAGCGTGAGCGACACCGGGTCGGCGGCTGCGGGTCCGGCTCCGGGAACTCCCACAATTGCGCCCGCAACCCCTACAGCCGTCGTCAATCCTAAAGCTCTACGAGCCCCTGCACCGCTCAGGACGGCACGGGATGTCCCGCGCCGCTCAAGCAGGTTCTGGATCCACTTGTCAGGTGCCATCTCGATTCCCCCGTCAGGCATGTGGGTGTGTGGACAAGGATTGCACAATCCGCAGTGACGGGTCTGTTGAATCCGGGTCCAGCTCATCATCGGACCGACGGGGGGCCGGCGATGCCCTGCGTGGAATTGGTGGTGCCCATACCAGGGTTGCCGGGAGGGTCGACGTTCTGGCTGCAAGCAAGTCCCTGGTTGATCACGGCATACGAACTCATCGGGAGCCGACAGGTTGTTGGTCGCGGCGCGCCTGGAATGCATGAGCCAGGTGATCTTGGAGTTGAGCGTGGCGGAATTGGTAGACCGCACCGGCCTGGCGCAACACACCTCGCTCGCAGGCGTCTTCCAGGAAAGCGACCAGCGCCCAGGGCAACCGCCCGGTCAGCGGCAACCAAATACGCGATAGGGCCACCCACTGACCCCAAGCAGTCAAACTGAGCCCGTATCCGAGTCCGCACCCGAACGCGGCTACGAGCCCGAACACGAGCCCCGCCAGGAGCCCGTACACAGGCCCGGCCATGAGCCCGTTGACGACCCCGGCCAGGAGCCCGAACACGAGCGCCCACACGAGCAAATGGAAGACCACGTTCCTGCGGTTGATGTCCAACAGGTCGGAGGGGCTGACGGCAGATCTGATGTCAATGGGAACTTCGAGCCAGGCCATGAGTCCCAGCACCAGCCCGGCCCCGAGTCCGACCTGGGGCCCGAACACGAGCGCGCCCACGAGCCCGCCATCGAGCCCGTCCCCGAGCCCGAGCGGCTCGACCACGCACCTGTCCACGAGCACCAACACAAGCGCGGCCGGGAGCCCGAGTCCGAACCCGACCATGAATCGGGGGACGAACCTCGCACGCACCTTCCTGGTCCCGCCGAAGATCTGTATGCGCACGCGCGACGGCTCTGCCGCACCCCGGGATACGAACCCGTATACGAGCCCGAAGGCCAGCCCGGCCACGAGCCCGTGCAGGAGCCCCACCACGAGGCCCCGCACGAGCGCGAACTTGAGCCCGTGCGACGTCCCGATCAAGTCCACGGGCAGGTTCCCGACCCCGGTCGTCACCCCGAAGGCCAGTGCGGCCAGGGACCCGACCACGAGCATGCGTGAAGCACGGCTCATGGTGGTGCCCAGTTGCCACCAGGCGAGGTTGGGTGTGTCGAGTTGGTCCAGATGAGCGGCGAGGTAGCCGAGCCAGTGTTGGGCACGGTCAGGGTCCCAGTGCCGCCGGCGGCGACGGCCGGTGCCGCGGTCGGTCGGCGGGTGGTCGTAGGCGGTGGGGGTGAACGCGGCCAGGAGATGTTTCCGTAGGTCTTCGGGGGTTGCGGACCGGGCGGTTTTCAGCAGCTCTGCAGGGTCATGCCCGGGAGCGCCGCTGTAGACGGAGCGCGCCAGGGCGACCATCAGCGGGGTGGTGAGCACCGTGGCGACGTTCACCGCGTCCGGGCCAGGCGACGGTTTGCGCAGCTTGGCCAGGACGGGTTCCCATGCGGTGCTGTGCAGGCCGCCATCTCTGCCCGGACGGCTGGCGCGAGGCAGGTAGTCGGCGAGGTCGTCCGGAGTGAGGGCGTCCAGCTCGACGACGGCAGCGCCGGTGAGCACGGCGGTTTGCTTCACGGCTGCGGCGTATTCCGCAGAGCGGCTGGTGAGCAGCAGTGCCGTGGTGGTGTGGTTGAGCGCTTTGAGCGCTTTGCACTGCAGGCCGCTTGCGATCTCGTCGAACCCGTCGAGAACAGGCAGGATCCAGCCCGCGTCGACCAGGGCGCCGGCCAGATTCCCTCCGTGCGCGGCTGGGGCCGGGGCTGCCAGGCCGGCGTAGTCGCGCACCAGCTGACCGCACATCCAGTCGCGCAGCGAGATGGTGGTCGGGTCCCATGAACCCAGCCCGAAGATCACCGGTACGGGGTTGCCGGGGGCGCGGTCGCCCAGCCAGTCGAGCACGAAACGCAGGGTCAGAACCGTTTTGCCCGACCCGGCCGCACCGAGCACCACCAACCGACGGGACGGGACGGACCGGTACACGTCCAGGATCTGGTCGAGCCGGCCCGTCAGCGGAAGGGGGCCTGGGTCCGTCCCGGGCGGGGCTTGGCGGATGTTGGCCCAGTGATCGAACAGGCCCGTCTCGGCGGGCTGGAAGCGCACGGCGAGTGGGAACGGATGGTGCACCTGCCGCCGCTGCTCCTCCTTCTGCCACTGCTTCTCTACCTGGGAGGCGAGGTCCTCGGCCGCCTTCCGCCGCCACGGCGCGCCTCGAGCCGGCGGCGGTGGGGGCGGGGCGATGTCCTTGAAGATCAGGTCGACTCCGGCGTCCTTCAGCGTCGCCTCGAACCCGGGGCGGTCGGCGAGTCCAGCCATGGGAACGGCGGTGAGTTGGTTCGCCGGGTAGGCGCCAGAGCGGTCGGTGGTGAGCACGCCGATCAGCAGCGGGCCGCAGAAGAGGGCGGCCCCAGAACTCCCCGACCAGCCGGAGCCACCATCAAACGCGCTCGGCACGGCGCTTTGGTCCACATGGACCGTTATGAGGCCGGATTTGATACCGGTCAATGTCTCGACATGGCCGCGGATCTCTTTCGTGTCGCGTGTCCTGGCGCGCTGCTCCGCGTCGGGGAAGCCGACAGCCAGGCACGAGATCCGGTCCTGGCCGACGACACGCCCCCACCGTACGGGCGCACTGCCGGACGGCGGCCGCCATGTCGGGTCGGTGATGCGCAACAAGGCGGCGTCTGCACCCGGGGGCCGTGCTGGGCCCCCTTCCTGCGCCGGCCAGATGCGCTCGGCCGTCACCCACGCGGTGCCACCAAGCGGCCTGATCTCGATGCTGTGCGCGGGATCATCCGCGCATACGTTGTGGTGGGCCGTCAGGATGAGGTCGTCGGCGACGAGATAGCCGGTACCGGCCTTCCCCGCCGAGAACCAGACCTCCACGACCCGCTGCTTGTCCATCCCGCTCCCCCGAGTAGCCGCCCTGTGCCTGCGCTTGCCGCGTACGCCTACTCCGGGCGGGTTTCGGTGTGTGCGTTGATGGTGCTGTCCTCCCCCTTCTCGTCAACCGGCTGGAGGGTGAGCACGATGCGACTCATACGCCCCGTCGCATAGCCGCCCTTGGCTTCGGCACTCCAAGGCAGCACCATCACCTTCGCCCGAGCCTCGGCATCCTTCCTGACGTCCACGACGAATTCCATCTCCACCGGCCCGGTCTTGAACTGAATCTTCTTTCCATTGCCGGTCTCCATGGCCCGCTCCAGCTCTGAGCGGACGGCGCTGATCGCCTCAGCAAGCTCTGCCCACGGCTCCTGACTCATCCGTCCCCCTCGCCCCTAAACCTCGATCATCCAGAGTACGGGCAGCGAGTCGGGAGAGGTGATGGAAAGTGGGGAGACGGCGGGAGGTTCAACTGTTCGAACACTTAGTGATCTTGATTCCCGGGACAAACCCTCGGGGAGACGCGACGCCGCGGGCACGTGCATTTCCGGGCGGCCGCTCGCGGGGGTGTCGCAGGCCAGTGGCGGCAGGAGAGGTTCGATCAGGGTCCACTCGGCGCCGAAGGTTGCCCGGGAGATAGCGGGGACGGCGCATGACGATCCTTGGCTAGGAGCCGTGGTGGCTGCCCGCGGGGTAGCCACCACGGCTGGTCAGGCACTGGCGATGAGGAGACAGAACGTGGGAGGAGGCCGGGCACCAGGCTCCTCTCCCCAACCCGCCCGGGCACCCTCGGACATCACGCCGGCGTAGGCCCCGAGGCTACTCAGAACCGGGGAACAGGCACAGGTACTGAATGCAGGAGCCAGGAGCGTCGAAGAGCGTCACGGCAGTGCTCATTGCTCCGGTGTCCTCTGCACCGCAGTGGCCCATCGGATTTCACACGACGCGGAAGGAGACCGGGATTCAACCCAGGTGATGGGCTCGGCCCTCAGAAGTCCGCTGTTACCCCGGCATCCGCTCTGCCGACCGACTCCAGGCCGTACAGCCGCTTGTACGTATCGCGAATGAATTCGATGTCATTGTCCTTTCCCTCAGCAACGGTTCGCGGATAGAGCACGGTGAGCACATAGGAACGCTCACGGTTGATGGAGCCTTGGCGGTCCCGCCACTGACCACGGCCTTCCTGTAACGTGAACCCGGATGGGAAGCGTGGTGTGACGTATTGGCGGACGAACTCCATGAATTCGTCTTCGGTGATCGGCGGTGCACCGTCATGCCGACCGGTGCCGAGAAAGAGCTGTGTTTCCACGTACGGTTCGCCGACTTGGGGGGGCGACAGCACCGAAGCGTCTTGGTTCGCCGGCGTGCAGGCTGTGGTTGCGCCGGCACCGACAGCGGCGATGGCGGCGACGAAAGCGGTGAGGAGAAGACGCCGTAGGAAAGCCAGTCGTCTCATGCCATCTCCCGGAGCAGAAAGGCGAGGTGCCGCGCAGTGTCACGAGCACCACGCGGAACGCCGCGGCCCTGCTCGATGATCCGGGTCGTCCGCCCCAGGGAGCGCAGCGCACGCACGGAGCCGATGGTGGGAACGGTACCCATCAGAGAGGAAAGGGCCCTGTCGGCTTCCCGCCAGGCGGACCCCAGCGCCAGAACCCGAGCGAGCTCGCCGGCGAACAGCGCACGGTAGGCAGGCCCCTCGTCGGGATGTGAAGCCCGGTGCAGCAGCGTCGCCGAGTCCTCCAAGTCGCCCAACTCGGCCAGTACGAGCCCGTGGTGACCGTCGAGTTCCGTCTGGTCGAACCACCAGCACCACGCGGGATCGTGGTCGGAACGGTCCCTCATGAAAAGGTTCTGGGCAGTACGGAGGGAACTCAAAGCCTCTGTCCTCCGCTGGAGCCCGGCGAGCGCGCGGGAAGCCCGCACATGGAAAATCGCCGCCACGCGGTCCGGGATGTCCTTCCTGGCAAGGACGGACGAAGCGATCCGAAGAGACCGGCCCGGCCGACCGAGGTGCGCCTCTTGCATGCTCAACACAGCGAGGATCAGGGGCTCGATGGGGGCGGGCCCGTCCTTGCCATCTCGCGCCATGGCGAGTGCCCTCAGATGGAGACGGTGCGATGTTTCGTGTTCCTCGGCGTCGAAAAGAATCCACGCTGCGGCTTGTAACAACTCCGCGAGAGCCGCTCGCTCCCGGTCATGCACCGGGGAGGGGTGCCGTCCCACCTCTCTGATGACATCCATCACGGCGGGTACCGCCTGGCGGGCCCCGGACGCTACATCGAGCGTGATGAGCCTGGCGGTCATGGCGGCAATTTCCGTTGCGGACAGATTCGTCATCCGGTGTGCTCTCCATCTCACGGGGTCAGGCGCGTAAACGACTTGGCCACCTGTGTCAGCCATTCCTTCTCTTCTTCGAACCCTTCTGCAGAAGGGCTGATGGGTCTGACGGATTCCACCTTCACGGAGGTCACTTCGGCCGGTCGCGCCGCATCCACCGCTTCGGCTCGCGCCTTCAGCGCGGCATGCAGGAAAGACGCCTCGCGTTGGGGGGAATTTCGCATCTCCCGCAGGGCGATGCCGCGTTGGGCCGCGACATCCGAAAGGTAGGGGCGAAGTTCGAGATATCCGTCGAGTATCTCGATCACACGCCGGTAGAGACGGTACTCGAGATTGCCTGGCAAACAGTCGAGCCACATCTTCGGAGGCGGTTCCAGCGCAATAACCGGCATCGCCTCGTACATGGCCCACCAGAGAGGTCGCAGCCGAGTATAGGCCCTGCAGTTGGCCACCCAGGCGGACGGAGTTTCCCCCCAGGACGGAAACGTCCAGCCGAACAGCTGAAGAAGCGAACCCACATCACCGGCCAGCCATGAGGCCGGGTCCCAGGCGCCCATGTCGAAACCGAGCTGGGTGCCGATGATCTGGATGTACCGGATCAGGCAGTACGCCAGCACGAGCGTGGCGCCGGCAGCGACCGCCCACATGCCCACCCGGAGCGAGCTTCGATGCGCGAGACGCGCGTAGCGGGCAGAGAGACGGACGGTCTCGACCTGCCCGACCGCACAGATCGTGATGTAGAAGAGCGTGTACGACGCGTACTGCACGTTGTGCATGCTGCCCGGGAGGGCCCCTTGGGCACGTACGTCCTGGCGGTACGGATCGATGGCGAAGAACAGAGTGACCAGAACAGCAAGGGCCACGCAGAACACGAGGATCCGCCGTCTCGCCGTGATCCGTGCCTGCTCGGGCGGGTGGGACCAGTGAATGAGCAGAACCTGCTGGGCCGCAGTGAGTATCACCACGAGGGATTGAGTCAGAAGAGAGGTGATGTTCACGTATCCGAAGAGCTCGGACACATCGTTCCGCAGCCAGTTGAGGTCGATCACATAGCTCAGTCCCGAGGACAGAAAATACAGGGCCAGCGCCCAGAGAGCCGGATCGGTTCTCCGACGCATCAACTCGGGCACCTTGTAGCAGAACGCGGCTAATCCCGCCACGGTGCAGATGAAGGCGAGCACGTCATAGAGCGTCGTCACACGGAGTCCCGACTGCGACCGATGGCCTTCCCCTCTCGGCACGAATGCGGCTGATTCGGGGTCAGGACCGAAGGAACAGGTTCTCCACGAGCGTCCGCGGCCGCCGGACGTGCCAGAGCGTTAAGCTCTGTGTCCCATCGAAATGCACCTGCCCTTCGTGAACCAGCGCTGTTAACTCGTCGACTCTACTGGGGCGTTGGCGGCTGTTGTCTGCGATGCCTGGTGACGGCGAGAAGGCGATGGCGCAGTGGCTGAACCTGTTCGAGATGTCGGCACTCTCGGGCGGCGGTACGGCCCACCAGCGGATCCAGCCCGCCGAAGGCTGCCGCTCCTGGTCGTCAGTTTCCGGACGACATGCCGGCGTCTGCGCACCTCGGCCGCGAGGTCGCCTTCGCCGTCCTCTCCGCCGCCGATGCCGAGCTTCCCGACTGTGGCCAACCCGGCCTCGCGGACCGGCCGGAGGCGTTCAAGGCATGTGGACGACAGTGACCAGGTCCCTCACCGGGCAGGCCGCCCGCCCGTTGCCTCCTGTGTCACGACCAACTCGTGTGCCGCCAATTCGTTAGGCGACGGACTGGGCTGCACGGCTTTCTGCCACAGTCCCCGCTACTGTCGCGTCAGAGGCTCTGCCCACGGCCCCCACCCTCCGCGAAGCCCGCGCCACCTGGCACTCCACCCGCGCCCGCATGATCGCTCTCCAAGAGGAGCTGGACTGGCAGGTCTACGCGCTCTACAACCTGCACGCCGAAGACCTCCGCGTCTCCGGGGAGCCCAACTCCCCCGACCGCCCGGAACTCGCCCTCGGGGAGGGGGAATTCGAGATTGTCTCGCTCGCCGGGTCGTCGCAGGTGAAGTCAGTGGCGAGTGGTTCAAGCGGCATGATCCACGCCCATTACCGAGATCCCGGCCCACTGGCCTGCCGCCTACTGACCTCCGATGAGCTGACGCCGTTCCTCGCGGGACTGCTTGAACTCCAGCCCTGGCTGGACCAGTGGCACGACGAGTTCGACTCCATCTTCGGTGCCTCTCCGGCCACGTTCTTCCGGGGTGACCGGCAGAAGTCCAGGGCGAACACGGCCTCACCGACGACCTGCGCGCCTGGCGCCCGCCAGCGGCGGCACGCGGACGTCGTACAGCCAAGAAGTAGTTGTCAACCGGCTGTGCCGCGTCAGTGCTCCTCGGCCGTTGGTTCCAGAACGAAGAGCGGGATCTCACGGTCCGTGTTCTTCTGGTATTCGGCATAATCAGGGTACGCCTCGACGGCTCGAGCCCACCACACGGCCTTCTCGTCCCCGGTCACCTCGCGTGCCAGCATGTCCTGGCGCACCGGGCCGTCCTGAAGCTCTACCCGGGGGTCGGCCACCACGTTGTGGTACCAGACCGGGTGCTTGGGGGCTCCTCCCAAGGAGGCGACCACGGCGTAGGAGCCGTCGTGCTCCACCCGCATGAGCGGGGTCTTGCGGATCTTGCCGCTCTTCGCGCCCAGGGTGGTCAAGATGATGACAGGCAGGTCCCGCTTCGGGTGTTCCGGACCGACCAGGCTGCTCAGCGTCGTTCCTTCCGTACCTCCGGAGCTTTCGTACAGCTCTACCTGGTCACGTACCAACTGCGCCGTGCTCGGCTCGTACTCGCCCTTGAGTGGCATGTCGCCCATCTCCATGCTGTCGAAAAGTCTTCGTTTCGCACAACGCACACGGCGGACGCGATCATTCCCGGTGCGATCAACCGAGCGCCCGGACGCACACGCGGACGTGGGAGCGCGCGCTGCGGCTCACGTTGAGCCAGCGATTCCCGCTGGCGATTAGCGATCAGCTGGGAGACGGCCGGGGCGGAGGCCACCGGCCAACAGGTCCGGCTCGGCCCCCAGCATCGCCACATCGGCCAGGCAGTCCGCGCCCATGCCGCCGCCAGGGCCACATCCAAGGCGGAGCCGAGGCTCCATCACCTCCGGCCCATGGGACTCGGCCCCCGTGCGGGCCCGACTCAGGCGCCCAGCTCGCCGTTCTTCACGGCGTCGACGAACGACGACCAGCCGTCCGCCTGGAACACGAGCACCGGGCCGTGCGGGTCCTTGCTGTCACGCACAGGGACGACGGCGGCGAAGTCGTCGGAGACCTCGACGCACGCGCCACCGTCCTGATTGCTGTAACTGCTCTTGCGCCACGTCGCGGCGCTCAGGTCGACGGATCGCACGGTACTTCCTCCAACATCCGCAGGACGAACTTCCGCGACTCGGCCGGGGACAGCGCCAAGTCGCGCACCGCATCGTACGCGAGCTGTAGTCGCTCAACCGGGCCGGTTTCCTCGATGAGTTCGCCCCGGTAGCCGTTCTCCGTGTACGCCACGGTACGCCCGTCCGGCAGTCGTAGGTACCACATGTCAGCGCTCACCAAGCCGTGCAAACCAGCACTCTGCGGCAGCACATGAACCGTCACCCCCGGCTGCTCCGCGACCTCGCCCAAGTACTCCAACTGCCCCCGCCACTCCCCCGCGTCGCGCAACGGCGTACGCAGCACCGCCTCCGACAGGATCGTCCGGAACGGCGGTGCATCGTCCCCCTCCAGCAGCTCCCGGCGTCCCATCCGTGCCTCGACCTGCTGTTCCAGTTCCTCGCCCTTGAGGCCTCCCGCGGCCAGCACCTCACGCGCGTACCCCGGCGTCTGGAGCAAGCCCGGCAGCACGCTCACCGCGAAGTGCCACAGGCTCGTGGCCTCCGCCTCCAGTGTCATGTACCGCCGGTACCGCTCCCGGAACTGGGTCTGGTCGCTCACCGCCAGCTCCCACAACGCCAGCAGCAGCCCCGGCGTCCCGTAGTGCTGGTCGAGGGCCTGGACGACCTCCGGGCCGCCCACCGTCTCCCCGTTCTCCATCTTGCCGAACAACGACCAGTCCCAGCCGAGCCGTTCGCCGAGCTGCCGCAGGCTGTCACCGCGCTGCGTGCGCAGTAACCGCAGTTCCTCCGCGAACCGCGCGCGTGGTTCCCGGCTGCGGCCCGTGACCGCTCGTCTCGTCGGCATGGTGCTTCTCCGTGGAAGGTGTGGAACTTGCGCTGTCCTGCGGGGAAGCACATCCCGTCGGCGGTGTGCCCGTCCCGCTCCGGACGCATTCTCGTGATGCCCTCATCACGCACGGTAATTCAGCCTGCGCGACCAGGGCAGGGAAACCGCGCAACCGAACGGCTAAGGGAGTACGCCCATGGCGACCCAGCGACGCACGATCCATGACGCCGGCGTCCGGACGACCGAAGACCCGGCCGCCACGACCACCGCGCGAGCCGGCAGGGCCAAGGTTCAGGAGGCGGTCGAGGCCCGCGACGCCCTCGCTGCCGCCCTCACCCGGGCGGGCATCCAGCTCCCCGCGATGGACGTACGTACCCCCTGGCAGGACCTGGTGGGCCGCGCCGACGACGGCGACGGTGGATCAGATGCCGGATCAGCCGTCCGCTACGCCCTCGTCCACCTCGGCGTCTGCTCCGCCCCCGTCGCCCATGCCCTGGCCGCCGTGATCGTGAAGGGAGCCGGCCGGTGACCGGCAGCCCACCGCCGGGGCCGGGCATCCCGCAACCGGAACCGGCAGTCGGCGCCTCTGTCCGCGATACCGTGCTCGACCGCGTCGGCGTCGTCATGGGCCAGGAGGGTCCGTACCTCCAGCTCCGCCCGCTCAGCGGCGGTCGCGAGTGGGACGCCGACCCGAGCCGCGTCCGACTGCTCAGTCCGGCCGAGCTCCTGAGCGCTCGCGTCGCGGAGGCGAACGCCCGCAGCCGGAGGGACGGCTGCTGAGCGATACGGGCAGGAGGGGCGGGACGGGGAAGGAAGGAGGGACGGGCAGCGCGCGCTCCGTCCGCTCCCGGGGCGACATCCGTCCTCCCGGACCTTCAAGATCCAAGCGTCTCGGATGTCCAAGATTCGGGGCCAAGGCCCCATGACACTCCGGTCCGCGTCACGTCAGGGGTAGTTCCGGGCCAGTCCCCGCAGGCCCTGGATGAGCAGGCGCAGGCCGAATCCTCCATGACCTGACCCGCATCAATCCCCCTGCCGTGTTCAACCCCGACCGACCAGATCAGCCAAGTCGTCGCCGTCGAAGGCATGCGGCTGGTGTATCTGTCCGGGCAGGTCGCCTGGGACGCCGACGGGCAGTTGGTGGGACCGGGCGACTACGCCGCTCAGTCGCCGCCGGCCGCGGTGTCGCCTGATGTAAAGCATGCTTGACAGCGAGCGCATGTAAAGCGTACTTTCCATGCATGCGGAACGACGTACGTGAGCTGCGCATGGTCAAGGCACTGTCTCAGCAGGAGCTGGGACGGGCGCTCGGCGTTTCCCGGCAGACGATCAACGCCATTGAGCAGAGCCGCTATGACCCCTCACTGCCCCTGGCGATCCGCATGGCCCGTTACTTCGGTAAGACGGTGGAGGAGATCTTTCATGTCGATTGAGTACAAGCCCGAGGCCACCCGAGGCCGGCGCTGGGTCGTCCCGGCCGTGGGTCTGTTAATCGGCGTTGGCTATGTGGCGATCTTCCTGGCCCGGAATGAGCCTGGAATGGCAGCCGGTGGCTTTGTGATCATGGCCGCCTATACGCTCTTCCTCGTCGCGGCCTCTCGCCGGTGGGAGGGTGTCGCTCTGCTTCGCGGCGAGGTCACTGACGAGCGTCGTCAGGCCATCAGCCAGCGTGCTTCCGCGTTCACGCTGCACGTTCTCGTGTTGGTGCTGCTGTCCGGTTTCGTGATCGAATTGATTCGCGGGCACAGCGGTCACCCCTGGGATCTGCTGGGTGCCGCGCTCGGCATCACCTACATCCTCTCCACCGTGTTCTTCTCCCGCCGTGGCTGACTCCCCCGTCCCCCGCAGGGTCACGCCGCGGAGCGCATCCAGCACCGCCGTCCAGGAGGTGCGGCCGGTCTCCGGCGCTGCCACGACCGAATACGGCCAGCCGGGCACCATCTGGTGCTTGCCCTCACCCCGGCCGAACATGTGACAGAAGGCCGGGTGGGGGCAGGTGTTGGCGTCCGGCCGCAGCCGTGGCGAGACATCCTCGGCCGTCCACCTCGGATGATCACCGAAGACGGACCCTGGAGCGCCGCGTCCGGCACGCGCCCTTCGAATGGCTGCTCGCCCATCCTCACCCTGGCCCGCCAGCCACCGGCGCGCCACGTACGCCAGTGATGTGGCAAACCTCGCGAATTGCGGTACGCCTCACAAACGTTCCCAGAGGGTTCCCCCACGCCGCCGTTTCGGGCGGTGCCTCTTCGGCGCACCTGTCGCTGGGGACCCCTCAGGTGGAGGCCCAGGATCTTCGCCGGGAGCTGTTCCTGAGACTCAAGACCGTCGGCGCGAAGCTGCCCCCTCGTCCATCCGCGACGGCACACCACACTTAGGCCGTTCGCGAAAAGATGTGCGCGACGGTCACTTCCCCGCCCAGTGCCTCGTCCTCGGTTCGCTGCCCGGCTCGCCGACTTCGACGGAGCCCGTGCCGCTCTGGGGGAATCCGTACGTTTTCCAGCAGGCCGCTCACCAGGCGCATAACCCCACGTCCGGAAACCGCACCCCTGGTCAGCCGGGCGTGGTCGGCCGACGAGGTGAGGGCGGGCACGCCTCCTCACGCGACGAGCGGGCAGCGCCGTCCGAGTTCAGCGGGTGGGGCCACGGGAACTACTCGAGGAGATCGAACTGTTCGAGGAGAACGTCGGCCGGTGCGCTGACCGCGGCGGCGGACGCGCCGTCGTCCAGGGACTGTTCGGTCCAGATGACCTTGCCGCCGGGTGTGTACCGCGTCCCCCATCGCTGAGCGAACTGCGCCACAAGGAACAGCCCCCTCCCACCCTCATCCGTGGTCGCCGCCCGCCGGAGACGCGGCGAGGTACTGCTGCCGTCCGACACCTCGCAGGTCAAAGAGCGCCCGTGCAGCAGCCGCACCCTGATCGGAGGTGATCCGTACCGGATCGCGTTCGTGACCAACTCGCTGACGATCAGTTCCATGGTGAACCCGATCTCCTCCAGCCCCCACTCCCCCAGCTTCTCCCTGCAGCCCGCCCGCACCGAGGCCACCGCCGACGCGTCCGGCGGCACGTCCCACTCCGCCACGTGCGATGTCGGGAACAACCGGGTGTGCGCCACCAGGAGCGCGATGTCATCGGAGGGGTGTGTCGGCACCATCGCATCGATCACCACCTGGCACGTCTCTTCAGGAGTGCGCCCCCCGGCTCGCTCCAGCGTCCGGCGCAGCCCATCCAGCCCGACCTCGATGTCGCGGGTCCGGTCCTCCACCAGCCCGTCGGTGTACAGCACCAGTCGTGAACCCTCGGGCAGGTGCAACTCGGCGGTTTCGAAGGGGTAGTCCCCCAGTCCGAGCGGCGCTGAGGCCGGGACGTCCGGACAGGTGACGGTCCCGTCCGGGTACACCAGCACCGGCTCGGGGTGTCCCGCACGGGCTATCGTGCATGTCCCCGTCACCGCGTCGTAGATCGCGTACAGACACGTCGCTCCGGCCACCCCCACTCCCTCGTGGGCTTCCGCGGCCTCGTCGGTGTTCTCCTCGCTGTCCATACGCACGACCAGTTCGTCCAAGTACCAGAGCACCTCGTCCACGGGGAGGTCCAGCGCGGAGAAGTTCTGCACCGCGGTGCGCAGCCGTCCCATCGTCACCGCCGCGTGCAGCCCGTGACCGACGACGTCGCCGATCACCAGCGCCACTCGTGCGCCCGGCAGCGGGATGAGATCGAACCAGTCCCCACCCACCCCCGCCTCCGCAGGCTGGTACCGCCAGGCCACCTCCAGTGCATCCTGCTCCGGCTGCCCCCGCGGCAGCAGACTCCGCTGCAGCGTCACCGCCATCGCATGCTCCCGAGTGAACCGCCGCGCGTTGTCGATGGTGACCGCCGCCCGCACGGCCAACTCCTCCGCGACGGACAGGTCCTCCTGCTCGAACACCGGCGAATCCCCCATTCGGTAGAAATTCGCCACGCCCAGCGGCACCCCCCGCGCTTGCAGCGGCACAGTCACCAGCGAATGCAACCCGTGTTCCCGTGCCCTCCTCGTGCGATCCGGGTCCTGCTCCTGCCACTCCCGCGCCTGCCGCAGGTCCGCCTCCAGCACCGCCCGCCCCTGCTCCAACGCCCGCATCTGCGGCGTCGCCGACGAGAACGTGCTCTTCTCGCCCACCGGGAACAGCGGCACAATCCGCTGCTCACCGCTGATCGCCGCACGCCGCAGATGCCCCCATCGCTTCGCCGTCGGCTCCTGCCCCCGCATCACCGCGTCCAGCAGATCCACCGTGACGACGTCGGCGAACCGCGGCACCGCCACCTGAGCCAGCTCCTGCGCCGTACGCACCACATCCAGCGTCGTCCCGATCCGCACCCCCGCCTCGTAAAGCAGCTGCAGCCGCTCCCGCGCCCTCTCCGCCCGCCCCGACACCGCCCCCAGTTCCGTGGTGTCCCGCAACGTCACCACGGTGCCCCCCTGGGTCCCGTCCGGGAACGTGGGGCGCTTGTTCACCGCCAGCAACCGGTCCTCCGCCAGATGCACCTCGTCCGTGACCGCCTCCTCCGACGCCAGCATGCGCGTGATCTCCTCCGGCAGTCCCAGCTCCCGCAGATGCCGCCCCTCCGCGTCCGCCGGCAGGCCCAGCAGCCGCTTCGCCTCGTCGTTGCCCAGCAGCAGCCGCCCCTCGGCGTCGTAGATCAGCACCCCTTCCCGCACCGCGTGCAGGACCGCTTCGTGGTGCTCGTACATCCGCGTCATCTCCGCCGGACCCAGACCACGGGTCTGCCGCAGCAGCCGCCGGGACACCAGCGCTGTCCCGGCGGTGGCCACCGCGAGCGCGGCCGCGCCCGTACCGAAGACGATCGGCAGCTGCGGCCCCCACCGTTTCGCCACGTTCTTGACCGTGATCCCGGCGGACACCAGGCCGACGACCTCGCCGCCGGCATCGGTCACCGGTACCACCGCCTGGACGCCCGTTCCCCGGCCCGCCGGCAGGGGCGGTCCGCCTGCCTCCTCGACGGTGGTGCGGCCGTCCAGCGCGGGTTCGATATCGCCGACGAACTTCTTCCCGATCTCTTTCGGGTAGGGGTATGTGTAGCGAATCCCTTTTGTGTTCATGACAACGATGAAATCCACCCCCGCACGCTTCCGAGCCGCTTCCGCGCGCGGCTGCAGCACCGCCGTCGGGTTTCGGCTGCGCAGCGCTTGGACCGTGCCTTCGGCATTCGCGAATGCCTGGGCCGCGACAACTGACTCCCGACGCCCCTGCTCCAGGGCGTCATGCGCCCCTTGAACCACCACGGTCGCCACCCCGCCCACGACCAGCAGCAGAACGATAATGATCTCGAGAAGGAACACCTGCCCGGCGACACTGCGCGGGTTCAGCAGGGACTCGCGACGCTTGCGCGGCCGCCCGGCGTACGGATGACGCGACGACTTCCGATACAGCCGGAAAAAATCCCTCATGACCCCATTCATAACACCCGCTGTGAGAGCCCAGATGGACTCGCCCGCTACCGCCTTCCGTCCGGCACCGGCCCCGGCGCGATCCGCCTTCGGGAAGATCACCGTCCTCAATCCGGCTACGAGGACACGAGGCCGCGGAGCGGCGCCGGTGGTACGTGGTCATTGCGCAGGCACGTGAGCACCAAGGGAACACACCGAGCGACGGCCCTGATCGAGCAGGTGAAGGCGTGACATCAGGCCGCCGAGATCCGCGCGTTCTGTCACGCGGCAACGCACACGGCACAGGCGTGTTGCTGAGCTCCTTCCGGACTCCAGTGACGTCGCCGGTCTCCTGGCCGGCCCGGCCAAGCTCGGCGACGACGGACGCCGAGCGTCTCGTCTTCCTCTTCCTGACGCACTACCTGCAGGATGTGAAGGGCTACTCGCCGATGCGTACCGGTGGCGTACGCGCTGAGCCGCGAAGCCGCCACATGCCACAGGCCCGGCCGCCCCCGCGAAAGCGGTAGCCGGGCCTATCGGCGGCAACATTTCGGTAAGCCACCCGTCGAGTCGGAGCGACCGCGGGCACCCGACCATCACAACGACATACCTGACACCATGTCAGAACGAGCGGCACATGAGCGTTACGGGCGTCATTTCCGCTCCAGGAGATCGCCCGCAACCCCCACACCGCACATGGCGCACACGCGAAAAACCCGAGGTCAGGCGCCCTCCGCCGCAGGCTTCAGGATCGCCACGCACTCCACATGGTGCGTCATCGGGAACAGGTCGAACGCCCGCAGCCCGACCGGCTCGTAGCCCTCGGCCCGGAAGTACGCCAGGTCGCGGGCGAGGGCAGCCGGGTCGCAGGCGACGTAGGCGATGCGGCGTGCGCCCAGGCCCGACAGGTGCGCCACCGTGGGCTTGCCCGCGCCTGCCCGTGGCGGGTCCAGGACCACCAGATCCGCCTCGGTGATCCCCGTCCGCGGCAGCACCTGCTCGACCTTGCCGTGTTCGATACGGACCCGCTCCAGGTCGGCGAGGTTGTGCCGGGCGTCCTCGGCGGCCCGCTTGCCGGACTCGATGCCGAGCACCGCGCCCCGTTCGCCGACCCGTTCGGCGAGTGCGCCCGCGAACAGCCCGACGCCGCAGTACAGATCGAGCGCCATATCGCCCTCACGGGGCGACAGCCCGTCGAGAACCGCCTCGACCAGCAGGTCCGCGGCCTTGGGGTGGACCTGCCAGAAGCCGCCCGCGCCGACCCGCCAGGTACGGCCGGCGGCGCGTTCCCGTACGAAGGGGCGCCCGTGCACCCGGTGCACGCCTCCGTCCTTCTCCTCGACCCGCATCACCGACACGGGCCTGTCGAGCTCGACGATCGGCAGCCGACCGCCCGGCTTCGGGGTGAGGATCACCTGGCGGTCGTGCGAGCCGGTCGCCGCGATGGCCTCGATCGCCGCGATCTGCGGCCACTCCCGCTTCTCGACGCCCAGTTCGCTGACCCCCGGCGCCGCGATCATGCAGTGGTCGATCGGCTGCACCTCGTGCGAACGGTGCTTCCGCAGACCCGCCCGGCCCTCGGCGTCCACCGCGTACTGCACGCGCGTACGCCACTGCGGGACCTCGCCCTTGGCCACCTTGTCCCCGGGCGCGGGCTCGACCGTGCCGTCCCAGCCCGCCTCCTCGGGGGTGAGCCCCGCGAGCCGGCTCAGCTGTTCGGCGACGACGGCGACCTTCAGCCGGCGCTGCGCTCCGGGGGCGGCGTGCTGCCAGTCGCAGCCGCCGCACCTGCCGGGGCCCGCGTACGGGCACGGGGCCTCGACCCGGTCCGCCGACGCCTCCAGCACCCGCACGGCGTCGGCTCGCAGGAAGCGGGAGTCCTCCTGCCCCTCGGTGACGCGGACGACGACCCGCTCGCCGGGCAGCGTGTGCCGTACGAAGACCACCTGGCCCCCCGGTGTCCGGGCGATGCAGTGCCCGCCGTGCGCGACGGGGCCGACCTCGACCTCGTACTCCTCGCCGACCAGCGAAGCGGTGGATGGATTCGTCACGGAAGAGGTGCTCCTGAGCAGGTGGGGGCGGGGTGGTCCGGCTGCGGACCGCAGCCGTCCAGTCTACGGCCCGCGGCCGGCCTCACGTCCGGTTGGCGGCCCCTTCGGCCTCACTTCCGGTTGGCGGCCCTGTCCCGGTCCTTGTCCCGGGCGTTGTTCACCGGGCCGCGCCGCACGGAGCCGGGTGCGTTCCACTCCGCCCGCTTGCGCGCCCGCAGCTTGGCCGCCTCGGACGACTCCAGCTGGTACGGCACCGAGGTCACCATCACGCCGGGGGTGAACAGCAGCCGGCCCTTGAGCCGCAACGCACTCTGGTTGTGCAGCAGATGCTCGTACCAGTGCCCGACGACGTATTCGGGGATGAAGATGCTCACCGCGGTCCGCGGGCTCTCGCGCCGGAGCCGCTTGACGTAGTCGATGACCGGTCGGGTGATCTCGCGGTACGGAGAGTCGAGGACCTTCAGCGGCACGTCGAGCCCGCGCCGCTCCCACTCCTCCCGGAGCGCCTTCGTCTCCTCGGGGTCGACGTTGATGGTGAGCGCCTCCAGCTTGTCCGAGCGCATCAGCTTGGCGTACGCCAGCGCCCGCAGCGTCGGCTTGTGCAGCTTGGACACCAGGACGACCGAGTGCACCCGGGAGGGGCGCACCGCGTCGTCGCCCGGCACGTCCGGGGCGGCGATCTCCTCGGCGACGCGGTCGTAGTGGCGCCGGATCGCGCTCATGGTCACAAAGAAGATGACCATGCCGAGAAGGGCGACCCACGCGCCGTGGGTGAACTTGGTGAGGAGCACGACGACCAGCACGAGACCGGTGAAGAAGGCGCCGAAGGTGTTGATCGCGCGCGAGCGGATCATATGGCGGCGCCTGGCCCGGTCGGTCTCGGTCCGCAGATGACGGTTCCAGTGCCGCACCATGCCGGTCTGGCTGAGGGTGAAGGAGACGAACACCCCCACGATGTAGAGCTGGATCAGCTTCGTCGAGTCGGCGCCGTAGAGATGGACCAGCAGCGCGGCGGCGGCGGACAGCAGCACGATGCCGTTGGAGAAGGCGAGCCGGTCGCCGCGGGTGTGCAGCTGACGCGGAAGGTATCGGTCCTGGGCGAGGATCGAGCCGAGCAGCGGGAAGCCGTTGTACGCGGTGTTGGCCGCGAGGAACAGCACCAGCGCGGTGGCCGCGGCCAGCACCACGAACATGAACGTGCCGTCGCCGAAGACCGCCGCGGCGACCTGGGAGATCACCGGGTTCTGGGTGTAGCCCGCACCGACCGGCGCACCGTCGCGCAGCAGGTCGCGCGCCGGGTTCTCGGCCATCCGCACATCCGTGGCCATGGCCAGGCCGATGATGCCGCAGAACATGGTGACGGCCAGGGCGCCCATGAACAGCAGCGTGGTGGCCGCGTTCCTGCTCTTGGGCTTGCGGAAGGCGGGCACGCCGTTGCTGATGGCCTCGACACCGGTGAGCGCGGCACAGCCGGAGGAGAAGGCGCGCAGCAGCAGGAAGACGAGCGCGAAGCCCGCCAGCCCGGAGTGCTCGGCCCTGATCTCGAAGCCGGCGGTGGGGGCGTTCATGTCGTCACCGAGCACGAGCCCGCGGAACGCCCCCCAGGCGATCATCGCGAAGACACCGGCGACGAAGACATAGGTGGGGATGGCGAAGAGCTTGCCGGACTCCTTGACCCCGCGCAGGTTCATCAGGGTCAGCAGCACGATCATGCCGACGGCGCAGAGCGTCTTGTTTTCGACGACGAAGGGGATCGCCGAGCCGAGGTTCTCCACGCCGGAGGAGATCGATACGGCGACGGTGAGGACGTAGTCGACCAGCAGGGCGCTGGCGACGGTCAGCCCGGCCTTGGGGCCGAGGTTGGTGTTGGCGACCTCGTAGTCACCGCCCCCGCTCGGATACGCGTGCACGTTCTGCCGGTACGACGCGACGACCGTGAACATCAGCACGACGACCGCGGCCGCGATCCACGGGCTGAAGTGGTATGCCGACACACCCGCAACGGAGAGCACGAGCAGTACTTCGCCGGGCGCGTACGCCACGGACGACAACGGGTCGGACGCGAAGACGGGGAGCGCGATGCGCTTGGGGAGGAGTGTTTCCCCGAGCCTGTCACTGCGCAGCGCCCGGCCGATCAGAATCCGTTTAGGGAGGTCGGTCAGTTTGGACACGCTGAGGATCGTAAGCGTTCGGTCCGACGCGTGCCCACCCGCATGCGCACTCGCCGCTGACAGGCGACGGGAGCAGCATGGATTTTATGGCGGACTCCGCTTCCTCGCCCCCGGCCGGCGCACCCCTGAGGTGCCTGGTGACGGGCGCGACCGGCTATATCGGCGGCAGGTTGGTCCCCGAGCTGCTGGCCGCCGGCCACTCCGTCCGCTGCCTGGCCCGCACCCCGGACAAGCTGCGTGACCACCCCTGGGCGGAACAGGCGGAGGCGGTACCGGGCGATGTGACGGACCAGGAGTCGGTACGGGCCGCTATGGAGGGTGTCGACGTCGCGTACTACCTGGTCCACGCGCTGGGTACGGGCTCCGGTTTCGAGCGGACCGACGAGCGGGCGGCCCGGATCTTCGGCGAGCAGGCACGCGCCGCCGGGGTGCGGCGGATCGTCTACCTCGGCGGACTCACCCCGGCCGGAGTGCCGGAGCGCGAGTTGTCGCCGCATCTGCGCTCGCGCGCCGAGGTCGGCCGGGTGTTGCTGGACTCGGGGGTGCCGACGGCCGTGCTCCGGGCCGCGGTGATCATCGGGTCCGGCTCGGTCTCCTTCGAGATGCTGCGCTATCTGACCGAGCGGCTGCCGCTGATGGTCACACCGAGCTGGGTCCGCACCCGTATCCAGCCGGTCGCCGTCCGGGACGTGCTGCGGTACCTGGTGGAGTGCGCCCGCCTTCCCGCCGAGGTGAACCGGACGTTCGACATCGGCGGCCCGGATCTGCTGACGTACCGGGAGATGATGCAGCGGTACGCGGCCGTGGCCGGGCTGCCCAAGCGGCTGATCCTGCCCGTGCCGGTGCTCACCCCGTGGCTGTCGAGCCTCTGGGTCGGCCTGGTGACGCCCGTTCCGGGTGCCCTCGCGCGTCCGCTGGCCGAGTCGCTGCGGCACGAGGTGGTCTGCGGCGAACACGACATCTCCCGGTGGGTGCCCGATCCGCCCGAGGGCCTGACCGGGATCGACCGCGCCCTGCGGCTGGCGCTCCAGCGCATCCGGGAGGCGGAGGTGGCCACCCGGTGGTCATCGGCCTCCGTGCCGGGGGCGCCCAGCGATCCGCTGCCCACCGACCCGGACTGGGCGGGCGGCAGCCTCTACAGCGACCGGCGGGAGCGCGCGGTGGACGCGCCGCCGGAGGCGCTGTGGCGGGTGGTGGAGGGCATCGGCGGGGAGAACGGCTGGTACTCCTCTCCCCACGCGTGGGCCGTGCGCGGCCGGCTCGACCGGCTGGTCGGCGGGGTCGGGCTGCGGCGGGGCCGGAGGGACGCGGCGCGGCTGCGGGTCGGTGACTCCCTGGACTTCTGGCGGGTGGAGGAGATCGAGCCGGGACGACTGCTGCGGCTGCGGGCGGAGATGCGGCTGCCCGGTACGGCCTGGCTGGAAATGACCGTCGCCCGCGAGGGGACCCACGGCAGCGTGCTCCGGCAGCGGGCCGTCTTCCATCCGCGCGGGCTGACCGGGCATGCCTACTGGTGGAGCGTGTCGCCGTTCCACGCCCTGGTGTTCGGCGGGATGGCGCGGAACATCGCGGCGGCGGCCGAGCAACCGCGAGGGGCCCGGATCCGGTCATGACGGGTAGCGTTACCGGCGACGGTTCGGTCCAGTGGTTGCCCCCGCTGGGGGCACGGAAGGATGATGGCGATGTTTGCCCAGGTCACGGCACTAGGGGAAGGTGCAAGGTAGAGGCCTCATGCACATCGTGATCATGGGCTGCGGCAGGGTGGGATCCGCCCTCGCGCAGACTCTTGAGCAGCAGGGCCACACCGTAGCGGTCGTGGACCAGGACCCCACAGCCTTCCGCCGCCTCGGCTCGGGCTTCGGCGGACGCCGGGTCACCGGTGTCGGCTTCGACCAGGACACCCTGCGTGAGGCGGGCATCGAGGAGGCGGGTGCGTTCGCCGCGGTGAGCAGCGGCGACAACTCCAACATCATCGCCGCCCGGGTGGCCCGCGAGATGTTCGGCGTCGAGAACGTCGCGGCCCGTATCTACGACCCCCGCCGCGCCGAGGTCTACCAGCGTCTCGGCATCCCGACGGTGGCCACGGTCCGCTGGACCGCCGACCAGATGCTGCGCAGGCTCCTGCCGTCCGGCGCGGAGCCCCTGTGGCGCGACCCCAGTGGCGCGGTGCAGCTGGCAGAGGTGCACACCTCCCCCGCCTGGGTGGGCCACAAGATCAGCAAGCTCCAGGATGAGACCGGGGTGCGCGTCGCGTTCCTCACCCGGCTGGGCGAGGCGATACTGCCGACCTCGCAGACCGTGCTGCAGGAGGGTGACCTGGTCCATGCGATGCTGCGCAGCGACGAGGTCGAGAAGGTCGAGGCGGCGTTCGCCGAGGGGCCCGAGGAGGAGCAGCGATGAGAGTCGCCATTGCGGGCGCGGGCGCCGTGGGCCGCTCGATCGCGGGTGAGTTGCTGGAGAACGGCCATGAGGTCCTGCTGATCGACAAGGCACCGACCGCCATCTCGGTGGAGCGGGTGCCGCAGGCCGAGTGGCTGCTGGCCGACGCCTGCGAGATCACCTCGCTGGACGAGGCGGCGCTCCAGCGCTGCAATGTGGTCATCGCGGCCACCGGAGACGACAAGGTGAACCTGGTCGTCTCCCTGCTCGCGAAGACCGAGTACGGGGTGCCGCGCGTGGTGGCCCGGGTGAACAACCCGAAGAACGAGTGGCTGTTCAACGAGTCCTGGGGCGTCGACGTCGCGGTGTCCACGCCGCGTCTGATGTCGGCGCTCGTCGAGGAGGCGGTCAGCGTCGGCGACCTGGTGCGGCTGCTGCGCTTCAGCCATGGCGACGCCAACCTGGTCGAGCTGACGCTGCCACCGGAATCGGCGCTGGCCGGTACGCGGGTGGGTGAGGTCGACTGGCCGGAGGACACCTCCCTGGTGACGATCATCCGGGGCAACCGGGTGCTCACGCCGAACCCCGAGGACGCGCTGGAGGCCGGTGACGAGCTGCTGTTCGTCGCCGCGCAGGCACGCGAGGAGCAGCTGGAGGACCTGCTCTCGGTCCGCCGGGAGTCCGTCGAGGGCTGAGCCGGCGGGAGGAGGAGCACTCCGGACAGGGCCGGGGCCCGGGAACCGACGGCGGTTCCCGGGTCCCGGCATGTGCGCGGTACAGCGGGCGTGTGCGCGGTACGGAGGGCGCAGGCGCGCTACGGGACGTATTTGGCCGCCGGAGCCGAAGCCGCCCGCCGGCGTCGGTCCCGGGGTCAGTCCGCCGCGGCGGCCCGGGCCCGCTCCTTCTCCTTCTCCGCCTGCTCCTCCGCCTCCATCTCGGCGAACACATCGATCGGCGCCGGCGCCTTGGCCAGGAAGATCCAGGTCAGATAGACGGCCAGCAGGAACGGCGGGATGCCGAGCGCGACCTTGACCCAGCCCAGCTGGGTGGCGTCCCCCCACCAGTACAGGGGGAAGAGGATGGCCGACTTGGCGAGCAGGATCAGCCCCCAGGCATAGCTGGCCTTGGTGTAGGCCTGCTTGCGGCCGGGGTTGCGGGTGCGCCAGGAGAGGTTCTCCTTGAACACCGGGCCGAGAATCAGCCCGAGCAGCGGGTAGCCGGTCATGGACGTGACCAGGTAGGCGACCGCGAGCCCGAGGGTGTAGAGCATCCCGGGCAGATAGAAGTTCTTGGCGTCGCCCGACATCATCGCGAAGACCGCGCCGAAGGCGACCCCGAAAACACCGCTGAAGGCGTGCTTGAGCGTGTCCTTGCGCGCCAGCCGGGCGATGCCGAGCAGCAGGGACAGGCCCAGCGCGGCGATGGCCGAGAAGTGGATGTCCCGGTTGACGGTGTAGATCGCGACGAACACGAGTCCCGGCACGGTGGTCTCCACCATGCCCCGCACGCCGCCGAAGGCCTCGAAAAGGGCCGCCTCGGTGACGGCCTTCGATTCGGCGTCCTGGTCGGTCTGCTTGTCCGGAGAGGTCACCGGCTACTCCTGTCCGAGCGGTCGGAGTTCGTACTTCGGATTGAAGAGCACCCGGCGGCCGTGGCTCATGGAGATCCGGCCCGATGCGATGAGCCTGCGCCCCGGTTCTATCCCGACGATCGACCGACGGCCGAGCCAGACCACGTCGAGCGCGTCGGAGCCGTCGAACAGTTCGGCCTCCAGCGCGGGCACCCCGGCCCGCGGCCGCAGGGTGACCGTCCGCAGGGTGCCGGTGACCTTCACGATCTGCCGGTCGTCGCAGTCGGAGATCCGCGTACAGCCCTCCGCCCGGGCGTCCTCCTGGAGCTCGTCGGCGTGCAGCTCCTCCTGGCTGGAGGAGAGCCGGTCGAGCATCCGGCGGAAACGGCCGGGCGGCTTCTCGGATCGGGGAACAGCGCTCATACGGGAAGCGTACCGGGGGCGGGCCCGCCGGATCACTGCTCGCGGCGGTAACCCGTGCCGGGGCCGGTGCCCGGCTGCCGTGGGTGCGAGGAGCCGGCCGGTCCGCGGCGGCACCGCGCGCCTCCGGCACAGGGAGCGCACGACGCCTTCGGGCCCAGGTCCGCCGCCCGCTCCCCGACGGCCTCGAGACCCTCCGTGCCGGGCCCCAGGGCCCGGACCCCACGGGTCCCCGAGGCACCGCGACCATCAGTAGTACCCGAGGCTCCGGGCTGCGAGGATGGCCGTATGACAGAGGTACGGACCGTGCACAGCGCGGACTTGGGCGCCGACGAGCTCAAGGCGGTACGGATGCTGCTCGACGCCGCGTTCGAGGACGACTTCGCCGAAACGGACTGGGACCACACCCTGGGCGGGATGCATGCCCTGGTGCGGGAGGACGGCGAGTTGATCGGCCACGGGTCCGTCGTGCAGCGACGCCTGCTGCTCGGTGGCAGGGCCGTGCGCACCGGCTACGTCGAGGGTGTGGCGGTCCGCCCGGACCGGCGCGGGCAGGGACACGGCGCGGCCGTGATGACGGCGCTGGAGCGGGTGGTGCGGAGCGCCTACGACCTGGGGGCACTGTCCGCGGCGGAGGGAGCGGCCGGTTTCTACCGGGCCCGCGGCTGGCAGCTCTGGCAGGGCCGGACGTGTGTGCTGGCACCGACGGGTATCGAGCGCACCCCGGAGGACGACGGCAGCACCTACGTACTGCCGGTGGGTGCCGTACCGGACCTCCACGGCGTGCTGGTGTGCGACTGGCGGGACGGCGACGTCTGGTAGCGAGTGCGGCGGCCGGGCAGCGGGCCACGGCGGCTCTGTGGCCGCGACAGCCGAGGTTCGCCCCGCTCGCCGCCCTGGCATGGCCCCCAGCTTCCGCTGGGAGGGGCGGCCCCCAGTTGTGTTGCCCGATCGACCGAGCAGGCACCCCTGGCCTTCGGCACGGGGCCCAGAGGCCGATCCGGTGCCTTGCGACTGACCGCACCAGGTCACCTCGCTACCGGCAAGCCTTGGCCGGCACGGCACCAACGGGTACGGCGGGCGCCGCGCAGGGCGGCCCGCGCCACCGGAGCCCGGGATGCGCCGAGGGGTGGCCGTCGAGCGACCGCCGACAGGGCAGTGGGCCCCCGCGCGCCAGGGAGTACGCCCCACCGTTGCACCGGCGCGCGGCATCCGCCGCTCCAGTCGGACGGCCGGCGCCGCACTCGGGCCGTCCCCCGGACGTCAGTGCGGGATGGTGTCGATCAGCTCCCGCGCGCCCTGGCGGAGCAGGGCCACGGCGACCGAGGTGCCGAGCGTGGCGGGGTCGAGCGGTCCGGCCCACTCATGGGCGTCCAGCACGGTCTTGCCGTCCGGCGAGAAGGCCCGGGCGCGCAGCGAGAGCCGGCCGTCGCGCTCGGCCTTCGCGTATCCGGCGATCGGCGAGTTGCAGTGCCCCTGCAGAACATGCAGGAACATGCGCTCGGCCGTGGTCTCCCGCCACGCGTCGTGGTCGCCCAGCCCGGACACCGCCTCGATCGTGGCGGTGTCGTCCTCACGGCACTGCAGCCCGAGGACACCCGCGCCGATCGGCGGACACATCGTCTCCGCCGGGAGGATCTCGGTGATCTCCGAGGTCCGGCCGATCCGCTCCAGCCCGGACACGGCGAGCAGCAGCGCGTCGGCCTCGCCCGCGTACAGCTTCTCCAGGCGGCGGTTGGCGTTGCCGCGCATCGGTACGCAGTCCAGCTGCGGGTGGGAGATCGCGAGCTGGGCGACGCGCCGCACCGACGAGGTGCCGATCCGCGCCCCGGCCGGCAGCTCGTCCAGGGTCAGACCGCCGGGGTGCACCAGCGCGTCCCGGATGTCGTCGCGCTTGAGGTACGCCGCGAACACCGTGCCCGCGGGCAGCGGCCGGTCGGCGGGCACGTCCTTCATGCAGTGCACCGCGAGATCCGCCTCGCCGGCCAGCAGAGCCGCGTCGACCTCCTTGGTGAAGGCGCCCTTCCCGCCGAGCTTCGACAGATCGCCCATCCACCGGTCGCCGGAGGTCGTGACCGGCACGACCTCCGTACGGATCCCGGGGTGCAGGGCGGCAAGCTCGGTGCGGACGCGCTCGACCTGGGCCAGAGCCATCGGTGACGAACGGGAGACGATACGGATCAGCTCAACGGGCATAGGCACACGATAGAGCGTCGGATCCACTCGTCCGGCAGCAGGCGGCGCATGGGGACCGCTGTCACTGCCGGCGACGGCCGTCCCCCGTCCGCGCTGCGCTCCGGCCGCCCGCTCACGCATACGCGCGCAGGCGGGCCCTAGCCCGGACAGTCCCCGGTCACGGGCCCGCACGCACGCGTACAGCCCCGCGCGTACAGCCGGGCCTCCGCGCGTACTGCCGGCGCGCCGTGCCTCAGCGCACCTCGGTGATCTCGGGTCCGCGCGTGAGCCGGTCGACGCCGCCCGCGAACCGCGAGCCCTCGTCCGCCTGCTCCTGCTGAACGCCCTCGGGCACCATCTGCGCGTCGTTCGGCAGCTTCAGCACGATCGGGTCGCGCGGCGCCATCGGCGCGTCGCCCCGCACCACGACCGTGTCCTTGAAGATCTGCTCCAGCAGACCGGCGGCCTCCGGGTGCACCGCGCCCTGGCCGGAGATCACGCCGCGCAGGAACCAGCGCGGCCCGTTGACCCCGACGAAGCGCACCATCTGCACACCGTTGGTGCCGTCCGGCAGCTGGACCGGAACCTGGGCGCGCAGCTCCCAGCCGAGCGGGCCCTCGACCTCGTCGACCACACCGCCCTGCTGGGTGATGCCGGTGGCGATCTCCTCGCGCACCTCGCCCCAGATGCCTTCCTTCTTGGGTGCGGCGAACGCCTGCAGCTGTACGGCGCTGTCGCGCACGACCACGGTCGCGGCGACGATCGCGTCACCGGCGACCTCGACCCGCAGCTCCATGCCCTCGATCCCGGGCACGAGGATGCCGCCGAGGTCGACTCGTCCCTCCGCGGGGTTCCTGACCTCGGAGACGTCCCACGGGCCGTCGGGGCGAGGCGCCGGCGGCAGGTTCACCCGGTGCTGGCCCGTGTCCGGCGCGGCTTCGTCCGGCTCGTGCTCGTCCGGGCCCACGCCGTCGACCGGCTCGCCGGCTGCGCCCGCGGTCCTCTTGGCGTCTGCGCTTTCCTTGCGACGACGTCCGAACACGTCACTGTCCTTCCCGGTCGGCAACGACCGCTGCGTAATGTCCCCCGACGGAGCCGTCCACCGCGGCATGGCCACCGGTGGACCCGAAGCCCCCTTCGGCCCGTGCCGAGCCGGGAAGCTCCTCGACCTCATGGAAGCGAACCTTCTCGACCTGCTGGACGACCAGTTGGGCGATCCGGTCGAACCGTGCGAACCGCACGCTCTCGCGCGGGTCCAGATTGACCACGATCACCTTGATCTCTCCACGGTACCCGGCATCGACCGTCCCGGGCGCATTCACGAGGGCGACGCCGCAGCTCGCGGCGAGTCCCGAGCGCGGATGCACGAACGCCGCATACCCGTCCGGGAGGGCGAGGGACACGCCCGTGGGCAGGACCGCCCGTTCCCCCGGGGCCAGCTCCGCCCCCTCGGTGGTCACGAGATCGACGCCGGCGTCCCCCGGGTGCCCGTACGCGGGAACCGGCACCTCCGGGTCCAGCCGCCGGAGCAGTACATCGACAGGAGCACGACTCACGGATTCACCTCGAACGCGCGTGCGACCTTGTCCAAGTCGGGGTTCTCCAGCGTGGCCCGGATCTCCTCGGCCCGGCCGTTCTCGATGAAGTGGTCCGTCTTCACCTCGATGAAGAGCGCGTCCGCACGCACCGCGACGGGCCCGTCCGGGCCGCCTATGCGGCCGACCGCCGACGCGTAGATCTTGCGGCCCGCCACGGCGGTGACCTGCGCCTCCAGGTGCAGCACCGTACCCACCGGCACCGGCCGGACGAAGTCGGTCTCCAGGCGCCCGGTCACCGAGACCACCCGCAGCAGCCAGTTGAGGGAGCCCAGCGTCTCGTCCAGCGCCGTGGCCAGTACGCCGCCGTGCGCGAGCCCCGGGGCGCCCTGGTGCGCCGGCATGACGGTGAACTCGGCGGCCACGCCGACGCCCTCCGCCGCACGGGTCTCCAGGTGCAGCCCGTGCGCCTGGCTGCCGCCGCAGCCGAAGCAGTGGTCGTAGTGGGCTCCGAGGAGCTCTCCGGGCGCGGGGGCGTCGGGGTGCCGTACAGGCGGTGTGGCCTCGGCCGGAGGCCTCAGCGATGAAGTCGGTGCACTCACGAGTGCTGACCCTACCCGCGCGGGCGTCGGGACAGCGCTGCCGTGCCAAGCTTGTGGCCATGCAGTCCTACGATGAACGCCTGACGGCCCCCCGCTCGTGGTGGCTCGTGGCGGCCCTCGCGGGGGTCTCCCTCGGGCTCGTCCTGCTCCCCCTCGGCGTGCTGCCGATGCTGGGCGGGGTGATCGGCGGCGTCGCCGTGGCCGCCGCCGCGGTGAGTGCGTACGGCTCGGCGCGAATCCGGGTGGTCGCGGGCTCGCTGGTCGCCGGAGACGCTCGGATCCCGGTCCAGGCCCTGGGCGCCACCGAGGTGCTGGACGCCGGAGAGGCGGCCGCCTGGCGGACGTACAAGGCCGATCCCCGGGCGTTCATGCTGCTGCGCAGCTACATCCCCACCGCGCTGCGGGTGGAGGTCACGGATCCGGCGGACCCGACGCCGTACGTCTATCTCTCGACCAGGGACCCACGCGGCCTGGCGGCCGCCCTCGCGGCCGTACGGGCCTGATCCCGTCCGGGCCCGCACGCCTGCCCGGGGCCGGGTCAGCTCTCGGGTTCCGGGTGCTGAAGCGCCTTGGGGCTGCCCAGCTCGTCGAGTCCCTCGATGAGGCCCAGGTCCTGGGAAGGGAGCGCGTCCCACGGGACCTGGCGTCCGCGCAGGTCCTTGCGGATCCTGTCGGCGAGCTTCTTGGTGCTGCGCCGGTTCATCATGGCGCCGACGGCGGCGCCCACCATGAACGGGAGCAGGTTCGGCATATTGCGCACCGTGCGCTTGAGGATCTGCTGCCGCAGCTCCCGGCGCATCTGCCCGCCCAGGGCGAAGTTCACGCTCGACGGCTTGGAGACGTCGACACCGCGCTCGTCCGACCAGGAGCCGAGGTACGCGGCGGCCCGCTGGGTGACGCCTCCGGGCGCCCGCAGCCCGTAGACCTCGTGCAACTCGGCGATCAGCTTGAACTCCACCGAGGCGACGCCGACCACTTCGGTCGCCAGCTCGGCAGGCATGGCGGGTGGCACGGGCAGCATCGCCGCCGCGCCGACACCCGCACCGACCGCCGCGGAGCTCCTGGTGGCCCCCGCCACCAGCTTGTCGGCGATCTGCTCCGGGCCCATGCCCGGAAACTGGCGGCGGAGTGTGGCCAGGTCGCGCACGGGGATCCGCGGCGCGTTCTCGATGATCCGGTCAACGATCAGCGAGAGTCCGTGGCGCGCCCCTCTGCCCCCCTCCCTCACGCCGCGGCGCGCGGCTGCTGCGAGCGAGGCCGCCCGGCCCCGCTCGTCGCGTGCGCCCGCAGGGGAGCCATGCCGCCCGGAGGGATCCTTCCGGGGCGGCGTTGAGCCTGTCACGGCCCGACCCGGTCTCAGGCCGCGCAGTCGCGGCAGATCGGCTGGCCGTTCTTCTCCGCCGCCAGCTGGCTGCGGTGGTGCACCAGGAAGCAGCTCATGCAGGTGAACTCGTCCGCCTGGCGGGGCAGCACCCGCACGGACAGCTCCTCGTTGGAGAGGTCCGCGCCGGGCAGCTCGAGGCCTTCGGCCTGCTCGAACTCATCGACGTCGACGCTGGACGTCGACTTGTCGTTCCGTCGAGCCTTCAGCTCTTCGATGCTGTCCTCGTTGAGTTCATCATCGGTCTTGCGTGGAGTGTCGTAGTCCGTTGCCATGTCGCTCTCCCCCTCTGGGTGTCTGCAGTGTCTCAGCGCACGTAACGCGTGAGAGGCCGGACTTGTGCCCGACCCGAGGCGGAGATTTTGCCTCACATCAAGGTCTGTTACTCAATCGACACCCAACCGCACCCCTGAAGAGGTGATCGGCTTGGATGGCGATCGGGACCGTACACGGTCCGAATGTCGCACTCACGGGCGCCACCCCGTGTACTTCCCGTGATCGGGGGCCCGGGAAACCAGGATTTTCCCGGCTTTCCAACGACCATTACGACCACGGAGCGTAGATGGCTGGAAATCGCGCATGTGAGCGATCGCACACCGAATCGCCCGGGGAGGACTCCGAAAATTCCGCCCAAAGCGAACTCGCCCCAGCATCTCAGAGAGGGAGAGTGACGCGCATCACGAGACCGCCGTCCGCCCGCGGTTCCGCGGTGATCCGGCCGCCGTGCGCCCGGGCCACGGACCGGGCGATCGACAGACCGAGACCGACACCCTTGTCGCTCCCGGTCCGCTCCGTACGGAGCCTGCGGAACGGCTCGAAGATGTTGTCCACCTCGTACGCCGGCACCACCGGCCCCGTGTTGGAGACCAGCAGCACCGCCTGGCCCGCACGGGCCTCGGTGGTGACCTCGACCCAGCCGTCCGGCGTGTTGTAGCGCACGGCATTCTGCACCAGGTTCAGGGCGATCCGCTCCAGCAGGACCCCGTTGCCCTGGACGATCACCGCGGCCCGCTCACCCCGCAGCTCCACGCCCTGTGCCCGGGCCTCCGCGCGGACCTGCTCGATGGCGCGCAGTGCGACCTCGGCGAGGTCCACGGGCTTGCGGTCGACGATCTCGTGGTCGCTGCGCGCCAGCAGCAGCAGCCCTTCCACCAGCTGCTCACTGCGCTCATTGGTCGCCAGCAGGGTCTTGCCCAGCTGGGCCACCTCGGGGGGCGCCGCCGGGTCGGAGAGCTGGACCTCGAGCAGGGTGCGGTTGATCGCCAGCGGGGTGCGCAGCTCGTGCGAGGCGTTGGCCACGAAGCGTCTCTGGGCGTCGAAGGCACGGGCGAGGCGGTCCAGCATCTCGTCGAAGGTGTCGGCCAGCTCCTTCAACTCGTCGTCCGGCCCGTCGAGTTCGATCCGGCGGGAGAGATCGGAGCCGACGACCCCCTGGGCGGTGCGGGTGATCCGGCCCAGCGGCGAGAGAACCCGGCCCGCCATGGCGTAGCCGAAGGCGAAGGCGAGGACGCTCAGGCCGACCAGGGCCAGCAGCGAACGGCGCAGCAGATCGTCCAGTGCCACCTGGCGCTGGTGGTCCATGCATGCGTCGAGCACGGCGTTGGCCTCGTTGGCCGACATCCCCTCCTTCAGGCCCGGGCAGGCGTTGCTGGTCAGCGCCACCTTGCTTTCGGGAAGGAGCTTGAACAGCGGCTCGTTGCCCACGTTCAGGGTCTGGGCGGCCAGCAGGTAGATGATCAGGAGCAGCAGGATGCCCGCGATCAGGAACATCCCGCCGTAGAGCAGGGTGAGCCGTATCCGGATGGTGGGGCGCAGCCAGGGGAAGGGGCGGGCCGGCTGGTGCGGGGGGTCCCAGGTGGGCTTGGGCGGCGCCGCGGGGGGCGCGGGGGTCTGTGCCATCGCGGGTCAGATCCGGTATCCGGAGCCGGGGACCGTGACGATCACGGCGGGCTCACCGAGCTTGCGGCGCAGGGTCATCACGGTCACCCGGACGACATTGGTGAACGGGTCGGTGTTCTCGTCCCAGGCCTTCTCCAGCAGCTGCTCGGCCGAGACCACGGTTCCCTCGCTGCGCATCAGCACCTCCAGCACCGCGAACTCCTTCGGGGCCAGCTGCACCTCCTTGCCGTTCCGGAACACCTCGCGCCGGTTCGGGTCCAGCTTGATCCCGGCCCGCTCCAGCACCGGCGGCAGCGCCACTGTCGTACGGCGCCCCAGGGCCCGTACGCGCGCGGTGAGCTCGCTGAAGGCGAAGGGCTTGGGGAGATAGTCGTCCGCGCCGATCTCCAGCCCCTCCACACGGTCGCTGACATCGCCGGAGGCGGTCAGCATCAGCACCCGGGTCGGCAGCCCGAGCTCGACGACCTTGCGGCAGACGTCGTCGCCGTGGACCAGGGGGAGGTCCCGGTCGAGGACGAGGACGTCGTAGTCGTTGACCTCGATGCGTTCCAGGGCGGCGGACCCGTCGTACACGACGTCGACCGCCATGGCCTCCCGGCGCAGTCCGGTGGCCACCGCATCGGCGAGCAGCTGCTCGTCCTCGACGACGAGTACGCGCACGGCGCTTGTCCTTCCCTACGGGCCTGTGGGCAGGCCGGATGTCTCTCGGTGAGCCCCTCCATCCTGCCCCGAACGCTGATAAACCGGCGGTAAGGTGCCTGCCGGATTACGGGCGAACGGGAAATTCAGGAATCTCGGGGAGTTGAGGTTTCTTTGAGGCGGGGGGAGGGGAGGACGATTGCACACCCGAGATCACGCCCAGTTTCGCGGCACGCCGCGGTCTGCTGTCCCCGCACGACCCTGGGGCGTGATCACCCGCCGTCGGCACACCCCCGTGCCATCGACCCACGACGAGGGGGCGCAATGGACGCGTTCACCGCAGGAATTCTGCAGCGTATACGAACCACCGAGTCCGATTTGACGCGCGCTCGCGAGACGGGCGACGACTTCCTCGCCGAGGTGGAGCAGTCCGAACTGGACGACCTGCGCCGCCTGGCCGCCGATCACGGTGTGGAGGTCAGCGCTCTCAGCGCCTGACCCGATCCGGTCCCACGGCAGCGGGAAAAAAACCCC
>NZ_JBQQBW010000180.1:0-9107 GCF_052245415.1 Streptomyces sp. 8N706
CTGGGGATCTGGGCCGGCGACGGCGGTGAGGGCGCGAAGTACTGGCTGCACGTGTTCACCGAGCTGAAGAACCGCGGCCTGGACGATGTGCTCATGCTCGTCTGCGATGGCCTCAAGGGCCTGCCCGAGGCGGTGGAGACCCTCTGGCCTCGCACGATTGTCCAGACCTGCGTGGTTCACCTCCTGCGCAACAGCTTCCGTTACGCGGCCCGCCAGGACTGGGACAAGGTCGCCAAGGCCCTCAAGCCCGTCTACACCGCACCCCAGCGAAGACGCGGCGACGGAGCGGTTCGGGGAGTTCCAGGAAGCCTGGGGCCGGAAGTATCCGGCGATCATCAAACTGTGGGAGAACGCCTGGGCCGAGTTCGTGCCCTTCCTCTCCTTCGACGTCGAGATCCGGAAGGTCATCTGCTCGACGAACGCGATTGAGTCCGTGAACGCCCGTATACGCAAGGCCGTCCGGGCCCGCGGACACTTCCCCAACGAGGCCGCCGCCCTCAAGTGCGTCTACATGGCACTGATGAGCCTCGACCCGACCGGCAAGGGTCGCAAGCGATGGACCATGCGCTGGAAGGCACCCCTCAACGCATTCCAGATCGCCTTCGAGGGCCGGCTCGCCCCGGCCAACAACTGAACCTCAACAACCAAGATCAGCCGTTAAATTGACACACCCGCCCCCGGATGTGGACGACAAACGCTGGTCGCATGCCGTGGCCAGCACTCTTCCGGATCGGATCGAAGAGATCCGGGCCGCCGTGGGCGACCATCCCGGGCTTGGATCGATCAAGGCGGCCGAGCATCTAGCTCAGCGCACGCAGCTGGATGTCGAGCGCGTTGACGTACAGGCCCTGGCCGAACAGGGCCTGCTCAAGCCGGTGGGTGAGTTCAAGGGACATCCCATGTACGCCCTGCGCGATCTCGACAACCTCCCTGAGGAACAGATCATCACCACAGTCCGAGAGCGCCACGCCTGGGTTGAGAAGAGCCTGACAACCAAGGAAGCAGCAGCATTCCTGGGCTGGCCCGTCGGGAAGTTCGAGGTAGACGCCGAACGCCGAGGAATGCTGCCCGGATCGCTAGACCGGTACGCCCGGACGGATGTTGAAGAGCTACGCGATCGCCCAGGCCCCACCTAGACAGCGTTGTCCGGGCTGTCTCCCCTGGTGTGGGCCTGTTTCCATGCCGCGATGACCGCTGCGGGGACACGTCCACGGTCGGGTACGTCATAGCCGTTGGCTCGGGCCCACTCGCGGACGGTCTGGGTGTCGATGACTCCTCCCGTGGGAGGGGGTTCCGGTGGGTTGTCGCGGGATGACGGTGAGGGTGTGAAGGTGACGCCTGCGTTGAGGAGGCCTCGGGGGAAGAGGGGGACCTGCGTCTGGCCGGTCAGGACGGTGGTGAGGAATTCCGTCAGGGTGCCGCTGAAGGTGTACCAGCCGGGGCCGCGCGCCTCGTTGACGGCAATGGGCCACGTGTCGGGCTCGTCCTTCCTGGTGGTGATCCAGAAGAGGTGGTTGCCGTTGTCGGTGACCCCGTTGGCGAAGAGGTCATCGGGGTCGTACGGGACGGGGTGTGAGCCGTGGTCGCGGTCTTGTTTGAGTTCTTCGCGGAGGGTGGCAGGCATGGGGCCGGTGAGGTCGACCCATTGGGTTGCCCCGTGGGGGTGGTAGATGCGGATGAAATCGCAGAAGGCGCCGGGACCGTAGGTCGAGGCCAGTTGCTTGTAGTCGCTGGGCAGTCGCATGCCGAGGGTGGCCTCGACGGCCGTCCAGTCGACCCGGGGCGTGTCTGCGGGTGGGGGGCAGAGTCGGGTGAGGTCGTTGAGGCTGGTCACAGGAGTCCTCGGCGGTGTCGCTGCTGCTGCTCGTGTGCGGGGTTTTCCAGGATCGTATCCACCAGGGTGTTTCCACGTCGGTCGGAGGCTTCGAGCTGGATGGAGACCGGCACGGAGTCCTTCTTGTCGTCGGTGTACTCGAGGTAGACGTTGTAGGTGACGATTTCTCCGCGGTCGTTGACGGCGTCGTAGACCGCCTGCTCAAAGTCCCGCATTCTGGGGCTGTTCGTTGGGTTCTGCGTGATAGCGAACAGGTTGTCCAATGTGTCGCCGGATCCGCCCAGCATTCTGGCGAGCATGTGTCCGCGGGCCTGGTTGTAGTCACCTCCGAGGAAGCGAGTCTGTCAAACGAGCGGTGTAACTGGGGTTGTTGACTACTGACGGGCTGCTGAGAGTCGGCCGTCGAAGGTGATGTCGAATGCGTTCAGCGCGGTCTTCCATCGCATGGTCCAGCGGGCCTGGCCCTTGCCGGTGGGATCGAGCGACATGATGGCCATGTAGTCGCACTTCAGCGCGGCCTGCTCGTTCGGGAAGTGACCGCGGGCCTTGACCGCCCGGCGGATGCGCGCGTTGACCGACTCGATCGCGTTGGTGGTGCAGACGATGCGGCGGATCTCGGTGTCGAACCGCAGGAACGGCGTGAACTCCTCCCACGCGTTCTCCCGCAGCTTCACGATCGCCGGATACTTCCGGCCCCAGGCATTGGCGAACTCGGCGAACCGCTCCACGGCGGCTTCCTCGGTCGGCGCCGTGTAGACGGGCTTGAGGAGCTTGGCGATCTTATCCCAGTCCTGGCGGGCGGCATATCGGAAGGAGTTCCGCAGCAGGTGCACCACACAGGTCTGCACGATCGTGCGGGGCCAGACCGTCTCCACCGCCTCGGGCAGACCCTTGAGCCCGTCGCAGACCAGCATCAGCACGTCGTTGACACCGCGGTTCTTGATCTCGGTGAGGATGTGCAGCCAGTGCTTGGCGCCCTCGCCGCCGTCCCCGGCCCACAGGCCCACAATCTCCCGCCGCCCCTCGGCCCACCAGATGGGCCTGGACCTCGCCGGTGGTCAGGCCCTTCGCTGCCAGCGAGATCACCATCTCGTCGACGCCGGTCAGGCGCTTCTGCCGCTTCTTGACGATCTTCGGTTCAAAGGAGCCCTCCCGGTCGCGGGGCACGGTTATCTCCACCGGTCCGACGTCGGTCAGCACGGTCTTGGAACGTTTGCCGTTGCGGGAGTTGCCGCCGTCCTTGCCCGCCGGATCATGCTTGTCATAACCGAGGTGATCGGTGATCTCGCCCTCGAGGGCGGACTCCAGCAGCCGCTTGGTCAGCTGCTGCAGCAGCCCGCCCTCACCGGTCAGCTGCAGGCCCCCGGCCTGGGCCCGGCCCACCAGCTCGTCAATCAGCTGGTCCTCCACGGCCTTCGCCGACACAGCCGCTGCCGGCTCGACGGCCTCATCCTCGGTCACGTTCTCACTGGTCATCGATGCATCCTCCATGATCGGGAGCACACCGAACGTCTTACAGTCCCCCCGCAGCTACTGAGGTTGTAGGCGTGATGTCGTAGAGGGCTGACAGGTCATGATCCTCGCGGTACGCCCAAGTGATGAGGTATCCGCAAGTGGCGGGGTGACGGCCGAACGGCGGGCGTCTGTCGCTGAGCATGGCCGAGCTCGGGCGGGGCTGGCCGGGCTACGGACGCAAGGTCACGCTTGCTGCGGATGCCACGGTCACGACCATGACGCCACACCTCTCCCCTGTCCACCAGGCATGAGGCGGGTAGGCGGTGGCAGGCACCAGGTCGTCGGGCAGGGCCAGATGCCCCTTGTCCTGGTGCCCGGGATGTCTTCGGGAACTTCTCGAAGCCTTGCAGCCGGCCGGTTCATCGCTCCCATCAACGGGTCAGAAACAGCTGCCAGTGAAGCGGACAGAGACATGGCCTAGCTCCAGCTCGGAGAGAGCCCGTTCCGCTCCCCGTACGGCACCGGCCGGCCCGTGAACGCGTCCAGGAGGAGACGGTCGCCGACCGGTCGGTCCAGCTTCACCGTCATCTCCTTGACGCGTAGGTCGGCGGTGCAGGGACCGTCCTTCGTCCCGACGACAGATGCGGACAGCGCCACGCTGCCGCTCGTCTCCAGCACGTCGACGGCGGGGCCATCATCGCAGGATCCGTGGGTGGCGATCACGGTGACCGACCGGCCGTCCCCGGCCACCTCGACCAGCCGATCGAGCGGCGCCAGCTCATCGGTGGGCATCTCCCTCGCCGGCTTGATCGGCGGCTCGGGGAGCTGCGACGGGCTGAGGGCGACCCGCTTGAGCGGGGTGTCGTAGCCCTCCAGGGTGAACAGCCAGGCCGGGACGGTCGCCGGGCCACGGCTGGTGGCCAAGGTCATCTCGCCCAGCTTCGCCCCGGTCACGGTCAGGTGTGGTCCGTCGTTGCTGCCGCGGGCCACGGTCTCGTACGCCTTCCGCGCCCCCACCAGCGGCAGCGCGAGCGAGCCTCCGCGCTCCCACTTCACCTGCCCGTTCTTCTGCGGGGCAGCAGGAAGTTCGCCGCGCAGGACGAAGTTCTGGGTGGCGTAGGCGCGCTCGTCGGCTGCGCTTCGGAAAGCGTTCTCGGGCAGTTGGACCGCCTCCCCCATCGGGTAGTAGCCCTTGCTCCACACCTCGGCGGCCTTGGAGCCGTCCCAGGCGTCGGCGACGTGGCGGGCGCGGTCCTCCGACTCCGGCGCCGGATCGGCGCCGCGGCTGCCGGACCTCTCGCTGCCGCAGCCGACGAGGCCACCGGTTCCGGCCGTGAGCAGGGCAAGTGTCCCGAGCAGATTGACGGTGCGTGTTGTGTTCGTGCGCATGGGTTTCCCCCCAGGGCCTGACGGTGACGAGTGGAGGCCGTACCGGACCTGTGACGCGCCGGCCCCGGCCGGGTTCCCCCTGTTCTCCATGGTCCAGGCTTCCAGGTGTCGGATCCGCGGGAGCCTCTTCTGGGGCACCTGGACCGGTGCGGCAAGCACGCTGATGGCGAAGATCGCTCGCAAGCGCTGGGATGGTTGCTTCTGGGTCTGTTGAAGCGGCTCGGATGGGGGGTGGCGCCGCACTATCAGATCCCCGCATGGACGTAGGCCGCCCAGAGCAGGGGCTGGTCGGGGAGGACCTCGTACCGGCCGTGAGCGACCTTGTGGCAGGCGACCGCTGGTCCGTCCCTCAAGGCACGGTAGAAGTCCTCGGCGACGCTCGCCGCGATGACATCCGGGACGTCCCAGAGTGTGGCGATGACATTGGCGTATCCGGCGAGTTGGAACGCGGAGGAGATGTGGATCGCCTCGTTGGGCAGGTTCAGGCTCGAACGGGCGCTGCTGCACGCGCCGAGGTAGGCCAGCTCGGCGTGGTCGATGCGAAGGCTGATGATCTCGGTGACCTTCAGTGGGCCGTCGAAGAGCATCAAACGGCCGTCTGAGGGGTTGTCCAGGTCGCCGTGGCCAGGCAGGCGAAATGGACGGTCGAGTGGGTGCGCGAGCGTATTTGACCGTTCGCCACCTGCGTGAACCGGTCGCGCGGTACGCTGCTCGCGTTGTCTGCGAGTTATGTTATGCGGCACGCGCACGACCTGGCCGAGGACCCGTTCCGGTCCTGGACGCCGAGCCCCACCGCGGACCGCGGCTGGGGCTCTTTTCATTTCCCAGGGGGCCGGGATTCCGGTCTTCCTCGGCCCGTTCGGCTCATGGCCCGGTCGACCAGTTCGCCCGGGCCTCCTCACCCCCATCATTCCCGCTTCTTCGAGGCCTCGTCCCTGCCCGGGGACGAGGCCTTCGTTGTGTCCGCACATCTCCAGGAGGTCACCATGTCCGACAGCCCCCGCTTCCAGGACCCCGAGCTGCAGGCCGTTCTGAACTTCCTGCGCTCGGCAGGGCCCCCGGCCCGGGTTCCCTCCCCTGTAGCGATGTCGACTCCCGACGGGGACGCCGTGGCGGTCGCCGAGCGGGAGGGACTCGACCTCGGTCCCGCCCTCGCCCGCAGGGCCGGACAGTCCAGGGCGCAGCATTCTGCGGGGTCGCCGGGCGGGCGCCGGCGGCCGGTTCGGCCTTCGCGGGCGACGCTGGGGGAGGTCGCGGAGCGGGCCATCCGGGAGGGAATGCCGCGGGTGCGGCGGTCGGATGTGGCCGTGCAGGTGCGGGCCTGGGCGCGCCTGGGATTGTGGCCGCAGGAGCTGACGGCGTGGATCCGGGCGCTGGGCAAGGACGGTGCGGCGGTCGCGGCACAGTGCTTGCGGGAGGGGGTCACACTGGCCGCGCTGGAGGTGCGGCTTGATGGTGTGCAGGTGCGGCGCAGGCTCCGTGGCGGCGAGACACTCGATGCGCTGCTGGCCCATGCCGCCCATCACTACCCGGACTTGAGGTTGAGGGAGCGCAGGTGACGGCCCCCGGCTCACGCGTCGGTCTCACGTGCGTGTAGGTGAATGAGGTCACTGGGCCTGGGGCCCGGTCCGGGCGGAGTGTGGTGTCCGGCGGGCGACAGCATCGGCCGGACACTGGGGTCGCCCGCCGGACATGGAGAGTGTCACACACGGAGCGGCAGGCAGGTCTCCGGCCCGCGGCGGCCCTCTGCTCGGCTCAGCACCTACGACTGCGGCCGCCCGTTCCGCGCAGAGCCCGTGCCGGTGACCGCGTCTGTGCTGAAGGATCCGTATGGTGCGCCTTCCCGCCTCACGAGGTGTACCGGACGGGCTCGCTGCGAGACCTCGGGGCGCGCCAGCACCAGCCCCGGTCTCGCTTCCGCCGTGACCGCGCTTGCTCTCCCGGCACCCGCAGATGTGCCCCTTTGGGGTCGTGTTTCCGGCGGAGTTCCAGCCTGGCGGACGTATGTGTCAGCGAGGCAGACACTCACGGCGTGGCGGGCAGCACACTGCTGCCGGCTGGGGTGGGCGTGGCTGAAGGAGGTCAGCGCAGGTGCCCGGCGCCTGCGATGCCGCGTGTCGTACGGGCGGGTGCATCACCAGTCGCGGGGATGACTCGTCCAAAGTGAGTAACATCCGGACACCAACAGCGGTACGAAGAAAGCGGGATGTCATGCCGGACACGTCCGAACAGCACAACGTCCAGAAGTTTTACGCCCAGCAGCTGCGGGAGGATCTGGAGCGCAACAAGGCGGAGCAGGAACGTATCAACACCGAGCTGGCAGAGTTGCAGACAAAGCTCAGTGCTCTCCAGGTGGACCATGGAGTGCTGCTGAGCATGCAGGGCGCGCTGGTCAGCGAACAGAGCTCTGGGGGCGCCCGTCCGAAGAAGGCGGCCGCCGGATCGGCTGGTCCGGGTATGTCAGTGCCGACAGCCAGGCGTGCGAAGGACGCGCCTGACCGGTCGGGCAAGGGCGGCAAGAAGGCGGCCAAGGCTCCCGCGAAGCCCAAGAAGCACACAGGTCCCACGATGCGCGAACTCGTGCTGAATTACCTTGGCACGCAGACCGAGCCGCGCTCGGTCAACGATGTGACGGCCGCGCTCCAGGAGGCGTACAAGGAACGCCCGTTCCACCCCACTGCGGTACGCACCGCCCTGGAGACCATGGTCGCCAAGGGGGGCGCAGAGCGCAGCAAGCAGCGGGGGGCGGTCTTCTACCTTCCTGTTAAAGCGGGGCCTGCTGAGGAGCAGGGTGCAGAAGCAGCCGTCGCGGAGGCGTAGCCGAGCGGCCGTGGCCGGCGCTGGGCGAAGCTTTTGCTGGTGGTGATTGGGTTCCGGTGCGGAAGGCCCTGCATGTTCTTACCTCGCGGCGTTCGGGCTTCCTCGGTGGGCGACACCCCAGTTACCGGCTCGCGGCCGGTGGGTGCCCTGGCCGGGGGTGGCGGATGAGAACGCGGGGGTCGAGGGGACCGGGTTGGAATCCCAGGCGCCGGTAGGTGCGGTGCAGCCCGGCTGTGGCCGGGGCGGCGACAAGTCCTACGCGGGCTGTGTCGGCGTGGGCGAGACAGGCGTGGATGAGACGTCCGGCGGAGACCGGATCACTCTCGTCTGCGGCCAGGTTCGCGGCTTCCCACCACCTGCCGTGGTGGTGTCGCAGGTGGCGGACCGTGTCCCGGACGGCCCTGCGGTGCCGGGCGTGCAGCATCAGGTTGGCGGTCTCCAGGGGCAGCGGGGCTGTGGCGATGGCGGCGGTGAGGTAGGCGAGGGGCGATGCGCCGGGGAGGTGGGCGGCGGTCAGGGCTGGGAGCGTCCAGAGCAGGTTCAGCCAGCAGCCGAGCAGGGTGCAGCCGGTGAGGAAGAGGGCTGCTTGGGCGGTGCGGCGGGGCCAGGTGATGCGGGGGCCGGTGACGGTTGCCGTGGCGCTGCCGTAGGCGAGAAGGCCGCCGCCGGCCTGGTGGAGGGTCAGGGCGAACAGCCACATGCCCCATGCGGTGGGCCTGGTGCAGGGGTGCAGGGGCGGGGGGCCCAGGCGGCGTGCCGCGAGGCCGCTCAGGCGTGGCAGGTCGCTCCAGCGGGCCCGCAGCGCGGACGGTATCCGGGTGGTGGGGTCGGTCGGGTGTGGCATGGGCCTGGGCCGCCTTTTATCGGGCCGGGGGGCGGTGGCTGGTGTGGTGCGGGTCGGGTGCGGGGCGCTGGCCGTTGGGTGCGGTGGTGGGCAGGGCGGCGGCGCGGGCTGCTGTGGTGCGGGCTCGCAGGTCTTCCAGTCGGTGTTCGATGCGGGCGCGTTGGTAGAGGTCGATGGCGTCGGTGAGGTGGTCCCATTCCTCGGCGTCGGTGCCGGGCGGGCGGGGGCCGAGGCGGTCGGTCCCGGCGCGGTGGTGGCGGCGGCGGTAGTCGGTGATGGCGGTGATGAGCCGCTGGTAGGTGTGCTGTTCGGTGTCCTCGTCCTCTCCGGGGGCGGTGAGCTGGTCCATCCACGGTTCGGGCGGCGGCTGGCCTGCGAGGACGGCGGCCAGTGCGGTCCGGGCCAGGCGGGCGTCTTTCGCGGCGGAGGTGAGGGGGGCGATGCCGCCGGGGTCGCGTACCGCGGGGTGCACGGGGAGCAGGGTGGTGGGGGGTGTGTCCAGGTGTGCCAGGGCGGTGGCGAGGAGGACTGCTGACGTCGCGCCGGGTCCGGGATCGGGGGCGGGGCGGCGTTGTGCTGTCAGGGCTCGGATGCGGGCGGCCAGGTTGTCCCAGGCGGGTTGCTGGTCTGTCTCCTGGGGCCGGGGGCCGATGCCGGGTACGCCGGTGAGGGCGTGCCGGGTGCGCCAGAGCTCCACGAGGGCTGCGGTGTTCTCCCAGGCGGCGCGCCGGGTGGGTGCGCTGGTGGGGGGTGGGTGGCCGAGGG
>NZ_JBQQBW010000181.1:0-8972 GCF_052245415.1 Streptomyces sp. 8N706
GTGGTGGCGTTGGTGGTCAGGGCAACGGCGGTGCCGCTGTCCGGGTGGAACCGCAGGTGGGCGGTGCCGCCGTCGACGGTGCCGTCGTGGCCGAGCCAGTGCCCGTCGGCTGAGGCGTAGTGCGCCAGGCCCAGGCCCCAGCCGTCGGCCATGCCGAAGGCGTCGGCGGCGGGCATCCGCACGCCCATCTCGACACGCAGCTCCTCGGGCAGCAGGGTGCTGGATTCGGGGTGGGTGCCCAAGTGCAGCCCGGCGAGGGCGACCAGGTCGTCGGCGCTGCCAGCGAGTCCGCTCGCCGGTGCCCAGCTGAGCGGGAGGAAGAGGCCGACGGGGCGAGCGGTGCGCTGCTGTCCCCGTTGGACGGCGTGGCCGTCGGCGAGGGGGCGCTGCCCGGTCGGGGAGCCGTTCACGAACACCGGGTCGATGCCGAGCGGCCGGAGAAGCGCATTCTCCATGACGGCTTGCCACTTCATGTCCGTGACGGCCTCGATGACCCGGCCCAGAATGTTGTAGCCGGAATTCGAGTACGAGAAGCAATGGCCCGGCTTGTGCAGACTGCGGGTGGTCGCGACGCTCGCCGTGTAACGGGCGAGAGAGGTCTCTTCGACGTCGTCGAGTTCATGGTCGGCGACCAGTCCGGCGGTGTGGCTGAGCAAGTGCCGGAGGGTGATGGCGGAAATCACCTCGTCCACCGCCCCGTCGAACTCCGCCAAGTACTCGCCGACCGGGTCGTCCCATTCCGGGTCGCCCTCGGAAACGAGCTGGGCCACCGCGGTGGCCGTGAAGGCCTTGGTCACCGAGCCGAACGCGAAAGCCGTCCCCGTGGTCACCGGGCCGGTCCCGCCGGCGCGTGTCACGCCTGTGGCCACGGACAGGCTTTGTCCCGCTTGGTGGATCGTCAACTGTGCGCCGGGAACCGAGTGGTCGTGCGCGAGTTCGCACAGTCGGTCCGCCGCGAGGTCCGCTTCCACGTCTCCCCCTCATCGAACTTCACGGGTACGGCTACCCGCACCATGGAGGGTGCGGGTAGCCGTACCCCCTCATCCTCGGTCAAGTGTTCGCTGAACGGCAAGAGCTTTCGGTCTGAGGAAAAAACGCAGTTCAGACGGCGTGCACGGACCAGGGCAGGGTGGCCTTGACCGTCGTCGGTCCACCGGGCGGACTATTCACGTCCAACCGCCCGTTGAGTGCGGCGGCCCGGTCCTCCAGCCCGCGCAGCCCGGTGCCGGCCGCCAGGGAGGCGCCGCCGGTGCCATCGTCAGTCACCGAGACGACCAGGTGGTTGTCGTGCTCTTCGAGGGTGACGTGAATACGCGTGGCGGAGGCGTGCTTGACCGTATTGGCCAGGCATTCGGCGACGATGTAGTATGCGGTCGATTCCACTCTCACATCCGGGCGCCGGTCTAGGCCGCTGGTCACCACCACGGGCACGTGAAAGCGTTCCGTCAATGCCGTCACGGCCGCGTCCAGACCACGGTCGCTCAGAATGGGCGGCTGGATCCCCCGTACCAGGTCCCGTATTTCGTCGAGCGCCTTGCCGATTTCCTGGTGGGTTTCCTCGACGAGCGCGCACAGAAACTCCGCGTCGTCGCTCCGGCGGTGTTTGGCCCGCGAAAGGTGCATGAGCAGTACGGCGAGACGCGCCTGCGCCCCGTCGTGCAAATCCCTTTCGAGGCGGCGGTAGTCGGCGTCATTCACCCGCAGCACCGCGATGCGCTGACGCTCGGCCGCCTCTTCCCTTCGCTGTGCTTCCGCCTCGTCGATACGGCTCAGAATGCGGCGCACCATCCGGGCGCGCAATTTTCCCATACAGAACAACAACCCCAGCAGTACCGAGAAGAGCACCACGGAAGCGGCGGCGACCGACACGCGCGTGACGGCTCCGGCCACCACCAGCGTGTTGCCGGGCCCGAACGCGAGCTGTTCGGGCGGTCCGATGGGCAGGGCCACGATGAAGGCGACCACGGGGAACGCCAGGGCGGCCAGCGGCAGCAGCCACACCGTGCCGAGCAGCAGCAGACCGAGGTACCCGATGTCGTCCCAGCTCGCCTCCGTGGGGCGGTGCTCCCGCTCCCGTCCCCCCACGGCGGCCCGGTGCGGGCCCTCCCCCTGCCCGGGGTCGCCGACGACGGAGTGGGCGAGCAGCCGCTCCAGGTCGGCGATGGCCCGCAGCAGCGGCAGGCTGAACGACAGGCCGTCGCGCAGGAGGGCCATCCAGGCCGGCAACTGCCGCAGCACCTCTCGCAGCGGGTTGTCCGGGCGGGGCGGCGGTCGCCCCCCCGCCCGGGTCGCCCACCGCACCACGGCGGCCACGGCGCGCACGCCGAGGACGACCGCCATCGGCAGGCCGACGAGCAGGAGCCAGGAAGCGGCGCGCAGCGCCAGGGAGACCAGGAGCAGCGGGGCCAGCAGAAGGCCCACCAGGCTGCCGACGGAGAGGTAGATGAGGCCGGCGGCCACGCGGTAAGGAATTGGAAATGTCACGGGACTCCGGACCACCGTGCGTCATTCGGCTCTGTCCTGCAGCCTTTCCATGCCCCGCAGATAATCCAGTACCGCCAGCACCCGCCGGTGTTTCTCACCCGAGTTCGGAATCCTCAACTTGCCGAGAATGGAGGTTACATGTTTCTCCACGGCCCGTTCGGATATGCCGAGGCGGTTGACGATTCCGCTGTTCGTCAATCCGGTCGCCATGAGTTCGAGCACCTGGCGTTCGCGCGGAGTCAGCAACTCGGTGGCGCGTTTCTCGCGCGGACTGCCGACGAACTGCTTGAAGATGTCGGAGTCGAGGACGGTTTCCCCGCGCCGGACCCGGTGCAGGGCGGAGAGGAATTCCTCGAAGTCCCCCACGCGCTGCTTGAGCAGATAGCCCGTCCCGGCCGGGGCGTCCTGGACCAGCTCCTCCGCGTACGTGGGCTCCAGGTACTGGGAGAGCAGCAGGACCGCGGTGTCGGTGCCGAGTTTCTGGATCTCAAGAGCGGCGCGAATACCCTCGTCCGTGTACGTGGGCGGCATACGGACATCCATAATCACCACGTGCGGCCGGGCGCTGAGAACCACTTGAATCACCTCGGTGGTGTCACCCAGCGAAGCAACGACCTCAATTCCTTCGTCCGCCAGCAGCCTCGCCACTCCCGCTCGCAAGAGCGCGGAATCCTCGGCGATCGCGACGCGCATGGAGACTCCTGCTCGTTTGGATCGTGCCAACCAACCGACGGACAAGCCGCCGAATGGTGAAGGGAAAGTTGAGCGGTGTGGGGGGCCACAGCATAGGCGTGGCATGATGGATGACGCTACGTCGAACGTCATTTCTCCAGGTGAGGTAGGGTGCTACTGGCGCGACGCCACCGTCGCCACGCTCACTTGCCGGAGCAAACGTCCGGTCGCTGAGAGGCTCACCACCACACCCACGAGCAGGCACGCGGCGGTGAGCGTTCCGAGCATTCCCCAGGGCACGCTCAGCGGCGTCTCGCCTCCGAACACGGTCAGCGCTCCCCGGTAGGCACGCGCGCCGACCGTCACCACCCCGGCCGCGATCAGCACCCCCAGCAGCGTGGTGGACAGCGTCTCCCACAGCGCCATCCGGCGCACCTGTCCCGCGCTGACCCCGATCATCCGCATGCCCGCGATCTCCCGGCCGCGCCGGCTGTACGACATGATCAGGGTGCTCGCCACCGCGATCAGTGCGTACAGCGACGCGGGCACGGTCAGCACGGCCAGCACCAGCCGGTTGAGCCGGTCCTGATCGGTCGCCACCCGCCCGAACCAGTCCGCGGTCGGGGTGACCCGCACCCGGTCCGCGCCCAGCCGTTCGGTCAGCTCCGCGGCCACCACCGGGGCCGAGCCCGCGGCCTTCTCGTCGAGCAGTACGGTCGCGCGCTCCAGCCCCGGGACGGGGGAGGTGTCCCGGGCGCCGGAGGGCAGCAGCAGCGGGGGCACGTCCGACCCGCCGTCCAGCACCGCGGTCACCCGGGCCTTGACCGGCTCGCCGCCGAACAGGCCGTACGTGAGCGTGGAGCCGGCGCGGTGCCCGTACCAGTCGGCGAATTCCCGGGAAACCGCGACCGTTCCGGGCCCGAGCGGGCCGAGGGTCCCGTCCACCACGGTGATCCGGTGCGTACGGGCCAGCGCCACCGGGTCAGCGACCGCCGCCTGCTCCTTCCACACCGAGTGCGGTCCCGCGACCGCGACCTCCACCGGGGCGGGCGCCGAGACGGCCGCCACCCGCGGGTCGGCCCGCAGCTCCGCGACGGCGTCCCGGCCCAGCGTGGCGCCCGCGGCGGGCTCGACGACCAGCTGGGCAGCGGTACGCGCCCGGTCGTCCGCCTCGGTCGCCGCACCCGTGGTGGACAGCACCGTGGTGAAGACCCCGACGATCGCGAGGATGGCCAGCACCGGCCCCACCAGGGACGCCGTGCGCCGTCGCGAGGTGCGCACCGACTCCGCGGCGAGCCGCCCGGCCACCGGGTCCGCCCAGCGCAGCGGCAGCGTCATCAGCCGCAGCAGCGGCGGCAGGTACAGCGGCCCGAACAGGGTGGCCGCGACGGCCAGCGCCATCGTGCCGAACAGCGCCAGCGGAGTGGCCGCCTCCGCACCGACACCGGGCACGAGCGCCACCATCACCGCACCGGCGGCGAGCGTCAGCACGCCCATCACGCCGCGCCCCGCGGTCATCGTCCGGGCGTCCAGGTCCGCCTCGCGCAGCGCCTCGGTGGGCCGCACCCGAGCGGCCCGCTTCGAAGCGGCCAGCATCCCCAGCACGGCGATGACCAGGCCACTGCCCGCGGCGAACACCAGCGGCCACAGCAGTGGTCCCGGTCGCAAATCGACCGGCGACAGACCGGTCCCGTTCAGCGCCTCCACGGCGACCGGAGCGGCCACCGCCGCGACCACGCAGCCCGCCAGCGCGGCGGGCACCGCCACCGCCAGCGACTCGCCCAGCACCATCCGGCGCACCTGCGGCCCGCCCGCGCCGACGAGACGCAGCAGCCCCATGTCGCGGCGGCGCAGCGCGATGCCGAAGGCGCAGGTCCCGGCGATCACGAAGACCGTGACGAACGCCGACACCACCCCGGCCATCGCCAGCACGCTCTGCACGCCGCCCATATCCAGATCACCCCGGGAGAGGGTGCGTTCCGTGCCCGTACTGTCGGTGAGGGTCACCGACGGGTTCCCGGCGTCCGGGGACGCGGGCACTGCCCACGTGGCGGCGAGCGCCGAAGCGGACACCCCGATCAGCGCCACACCGAGCGCCAGCGCCACGAACGTACCGGTGAACAGGGCCCAGTAGTGGCGCACCGACTGCACCGAGATGCGCCACATCACCGCTCCCACAGGCCCAGCTGGTGGGCCACCGCGTCGGCCGTCGGGTGGTCGAGCCCCCCGACGACCTTGCCGTCCGACAGGAACACCACGCGGTCCGCGCACGCGGCGGCGGCCGGGTCGTGGGTGACCATCGCCACCGTGCGGCCCGCCCGGTCGACCGTGTCGCGCAGCAGGTCCATGATCTGCCGGCCACTGCGCCGGTCCAGGGAACCGGTCGGCTCGTCGGCGAAGACGATCTCCGGTTCAGCCACCAGCGTCCGCGCGATCGCAACCCGCTGCTGCTGACCGCCGGAGAGCTGCGCGGGCCGCCGGTCCGCCTTGTCCTCCAGCCCCACCTGGCGCAGCGCCTCCATGACCCGGTCCCGCTTGACCCGCCCGCCCTGCAGGCGCAGCGGCAGCGCCACGTTCTCGAACACGGTCAGCATAGGCAGCAGGTTGAACTGCTGGAAGACGAAGCCGATGCGGCTGCGGCGCACCGTGGTCAGCTCGCGCTCATCGCAGGCCGCAAGGTCGGTGTCGCCGAGGAGGACCATGCCTCTATCGGGCTTGTCCAGTCCGGCGGCGCAGTTCAGCAGGGTGGTCTTGCCGGAACCCGAGGGGCCCATCACCGCGGTCAGCGCCCGCTGCGGAAAGCCCAGGCTGACCTCGCGGAGCACGGGGACGGGGCCCGCGGCGCTCGGGTAGCTTTTGGAGACGGCGGCCAGCTGGACGGCAGGGAGCTGAATATCGGTGAGCAGTGACATGCTCCCAGTCCACCAGAACGGGCCGCCATGGTCAGTGGGCCTGCGGGGAGTCCTGGGGAGAGGGTTTTCCCTACCATTGTCCGCGCCCGCCGGGCGGTTAGAGTTCCTGGTGGACCAGCCCGCGCCACGGCCTTCCGGAGGGACACGCACCATGACCGTCGCCGTCTGGGAGGCCATGCGACGGCGCCCGTTGCACTTCGCGCTCTCCGCCTGGCCGCTGCGCTCTTCGGCGTTCCTGCTGAGCGGCACTGTCCTGGGCTTCGTGGTGCTGCTGCTCTTCACCGCCCTGCTCTTCGTCGGCGTCGGCCTGTCGGTGGTGGGCATCGGCCTGGTCGTCCTCATGGCGGGCGCCGTGTTCGGCATCCCGGTCGCCGCCCTGGAGCGGCGCCGACTGCGGCTCGTCGAACCGGACCCGCTCCTCGACCCGCACGGCTCCCTGCCCGGTACGGGTGCCCTGCCGTGGCTGCGCACCCGACTGCGGGAGCGGGCGACCTGGCGGGAACTCGCGTACACGCTGGTCCTGGGGGTCGTCTTCACGGCCACGGGGATCGGCTTCACCGCCCTTCTGGGGCTGTCCGCGATCCTGACGGCGACGCCCGTCATCGTGTGGGCGATCGCCCCCGACACGGTGATGCTGGTGCCTGGGCAGCCGATCTCCGACCCGGTCGCGGCCCTGCCGGGCAGCGCCGTGGGGCTGCTCGGGCTGCTGGTCTCGGCGTACGCGGGCGGGCTGCTGACGGGGGCGCAGGTACGGGTCGCCCAGTTCCTGCTGTCGGCCCGCGACGAGGACCTCAGCAGCCGGGTGATCGAACTCACCCGCTCCCGTGCCCGATTGATCGACGCCTTCGAGGCCGAGCGGCGCCGTATCGAGCGCGATCTGCACGACGGCGCCCAACAGCAGCTGGTGGCCCTCACCATGACGTTGGGGCTGGCCGAACTGGAGCTGCGCGGCCAGGACTCGGCCGCCGCCCCGCTCATCGCCCGGGCGCGCGGCGAGGTCCGCCAGGCCCTGGACCAGCTGCGCTCCCTGGTGCGCGGCATCCACCCCCAGGTCCTCACCGACCACGGGCTGCCCGCGGCGGTCGCCGAACTCGCCCTGCGCAACCCGATCCCGGTGACCGTCGACATCGACCTGCCGGACCGGCTGCCGTCGGCGGTCGAGACGACGGCGTACTTCACCATCACAGAGGCGCTGACGAACGCCTCCAAGCACAGCGGCGCCGACAAGGTGGCCGTCATCGGCCGGCTCAGGGACGACAAGCTCGTCCTGCTCATCACCGACAACGGGCACGGCGGAGCCGACCCGGCCGCCGGTGCCGGTCTGCAAGGATTGGCGGACCGGGTGGCCATTCTGAAAGGCAGGCTCATCGTGACCAGTCCCGTCGGCGGACCGACGCAACTACGCGTGGAGGTGTCGTGCTCCGCGTAGTGCTTGCCGAGGACGCCGTCCTGTTGCGCGCCGGTCTGGTGGAGTTACTGTCCCGCGTGGGGCACGAGGTGACCGCCGCCGTCGGCGATGCCGAGGAGCTGGCGCGCGCCGTGGACGCCGACCGGCCGGACGTGGTCATCACCGACGTACGGATGCCGCCGGGCTTCCGCGACGAGGGGCTGAAGGCGACGCTGGAACTGCGCGGCCGGCACCCGGGCCTGCCGGTACTGGTGCTGTCGCAGTACGTCGCGACCGCGTACGCGACCCAGCTGTTCAGCGGCGGTTCGTCGGGCGAGGGGGGCCTCGGGTACCTGCTGAAGGACCGGGTCGGCGAGGTCGCGGACTTCCTCGGCGCGCTGGACCGGGTCGCCGGCGGGCAGACGGTGATCGACCCGGAGGTGGTCCGGGTGCTGCTCCAGCAGCGGACGGCGGACGAGCCGCTGCAGCGGCTCACGCCCAGGGAGCGGGAGGTGCTCGCCCTGATGGCGCAGGGCCTCAACAACCAGGCCATCGCGCAGCGGCTCACCATAACGGAGGCGTCGGTGGTGAAGCACTCCAGCAACATCTTCATGAAGCTGGAGCTCGACCCGGCCGAGGGCAACCGCCGCGTCCTGGCGGTCCTGGCCCACCTCCGCCGCGAGACCCCACCGGCCTGACACCGCGGGCGGGTTCGCAGAGCCGCCCGCGGAGCGTGGCCCTCGCCCGTACCCTCGGCCGCCGTATTTCGGGGTGACCGTCAGCCGGCGTACTTCGGGGTGACGGGCCGCCGGTCCGCGCCCGGGGTGAGCAGCCGGGTCAGCCGTTCCGCCGACGCGTCCCAGGACCACTGCTCCGCCACCCACGCGCGGCCCGCCTCGCCCATCGTCGCGGCCCGCTCCGGGTCGCGCAGGACCGCCGCCACGGCGTGCGCCACGCCCCGCACGTCCGTGCCGTCGACCACCGTGCCCGTCACGCCGTCGACGACCGTGTCCGGTGCACCGCCCGAGTCGCCGACGACGACGGGCAGTCCGCTGGCGGCCGCCTCCAGGAACACGATGCCCAGCCCCTCCGCCTCCAGCCCCGCCTTCCGCGTACGGCACGGCATGGCGAACACGTCGGCCGCCGCGTAGTAGGGCGCCGTCGAGGCGTGGTCGAGGCTGCCCGCGAACACCACGTGCCCGTCGGCGTACTTGCGCGCGAGCGTGCGCAGCCGCGCCTCGTCCGGGCCGCCGCCCACGATCACCAGCACCGCGTCCGGCACGGTCCGCCGGATGCCCGGGAGCGCCCGGATCAGCGTGTCCTGTCCCTTGCGGGTGACCAGCCGCGAGACGCACAGGATGATTTTGCGGCCCATGATGCCGTGCCGTTCGCGGATCTGCCGGGCCTGGCCGGGCTCGGGCCGGAACGCCGCCACGTCCACGCCCGGCACCAGCCGCACCAGTTCGGCGCGGGGCCCCAGCGCGGGGGCGATGTGGCGCCGGGTGTACTCGCCCAGG
>NZ_JBQQBW010000182.1:0-8700 GCF_052245415.1 Streptomyces sp. 8N706
GCACGCCCCCGGCGGCCCCCCGGGGTCAGGTTGGTGGGGGGAATGGTGCGGCGGGCCCAGGGGCCGTGGGCGGTGCAGGCACGAAGACGGTCGGGGGCGCGGCCGGCGCGGCGGCCAGCGTCGGGAACAGTTCCATCTGGGCGGCGGCGCATCCGGTGCCGCACGGCGAGGTGAAGGGCTTCTTCGTCACGGTCGTCTCCTCGTTGAGGTGTTCGGTGTGGTCGGGCCGGTCAGACCTGGCGTAGTTGTGGAAGTCGTCGCTGACGGGGAACTCCTCCGTCTCGTAGGCACGCGCGCCCGTCCAGGTGTTCAGCGGGCCGGGCGTCTCCTGCTGACCGCTGAGCCACCGGTGGATGTCGGGCTGGACCTCGAAGAGGCCGCCGTCCTCGTCCTCGACGTAGAACACCGAGTTGCCGCCGAACCCGAAGTCGTCGGCGTAGTCCCACACGCAGACCAGGTACGGGCCGCCCTCGTCGTGGATGCGGCCGAAGACGGTCCGGATGCCGTCGGCGCTGTAGCCGTCCGCGAACCGGCCGTGCAGGTCGGCGAAGTCGGTCAGCACGGCGGCCCGGGCGGCGGCGGCGCAGGCCTGCGGGGTGGGTTCGAAGGCGGTCATGTCGGAGCCCTTTCCATCGGAGTTGAGGTTCTTCGGTGCGGCCCGGGCGGGCGGGGATTCCCATCCCGCCGACGCCCGGGGCGGTGAGGTTCGGCCGGTGCTGCCCGCCAGGCCCGGAGGGGGATCCGGGCCCGGCGGACGTCGGGCTACTTCTGGTAGGCGGGGATCAGCGCGCGAACCTTGTCCTCAAGTGCGGGGCGGGTGGCGGGTTCACGGTGGCGGAGCGGGCGGTTAGCGCCGCAACCACAGACGGAGGCCCCTCGTGCAGCAGGCGGGGGGGGGACCAGGCACGAGCGGTGGTTGGTGTCCGGGGGGCAGCCGGGGTGGCGGGGCGACCCGGCGCGGGTCACCGTGTCAGGCCGGAGGGTCAACGGCGCAAGGGCCCGTTGCCCCGGGGGTAGCAGTGCGGCTCTGGGCCGCGGTCCCCCGGGGCGGGCGCGGCTGAGCAGGGAGCAGCGCGAGTCTCCCCCCGGGGGGTGTCAGTGGGCGGGGCCGAAGCGGTCGGGGTCCAGGAGCCGGATCGCGGTGACGATCGTCTGGGTCTCGTGGGGGCGCATCGGGCCGTGTGCGAGGAGGTAGTCCAGGGCGGCCGGTTCGCTCCTGTGGTGAACCTCGTGGGCGGTTCCGGCCTGCCACTGGTCGGCCTCATTAACGAGGTAGCTGAACAGTTCGTCGGCGGTCTTCTGCGGCAGGGTGCGCTCGCCTGCCCTGGGCGCTGGGGTCAGGTCGGGCAGCGTGGTGGGGGGTGTGCCGGGGAGGGCGGCGAGAGTGGCGGCGGGGATGATGCCCAGGGGTGCGTTGCGGTAGTGGGTTTCGCAGTCGCCTTCGTCGTCGGAGGGGGTCAGGCAGATGTAGCGGTGGCTGTTGGCCGTCAGGCGGTTGAGGGTGTCTTCTTCGAGGGAGGCGTTCAGGGCTTGTGCTTGGTGTTCTTCGCACCTGTCGCACTTCTTGCAGGGGCAGTCCGCGAGGCTGTGCGGGTCGGCGCGGTAGAGAACTTCGAGGTGCTCGGCGACGCGCACGCACGCGCGGCCCGTCCACTCGGGGAAGTAGGCGACGACCAGATCACCAGCGCTCACCTGGTACGCGCGGACCACGGTGATGTCCTCGACGCTCACGCCAGGGGGCAACGGGTCGTAGAGGTCGGGGTCCTGGGGGCGGTTGCCGAGCTGGAAGGTGTCAGGGCTGTCGGGCAGCGTGAAGGTACGCATGAGCATGAAGGCCTTTTCTGGGGCAGTGAAGGAGAGGGAGGAGGGGGCCCCGGCCACAGCGGTGGCGAGAAGGTTTGAACCGCCTGGGCCGGCCCGGCGGTTCAGATCGTGGCCGGGAGCGGGGTAAGCCACGCAAGCGCGGGCGCGGCGGGCCGGGACACAGCCGGGCGAGCCGGAAGGCGGGGCCCGCCCGGCCGGTTCAGCCGGTGCGGGGGCTGGGTGCGCCCGACCGCCAGCCCCGCTGTCCCACCTGCGGCGGTCTGCTTGTTCCGCTGCGCCTCACTGGCCCTGATCGGGCACGCGCCGGACGTAGACGCGGTACTCCCCGATGAGCGTCCGGGCCTCGGCCTGGAACTCCCCCGCTGGTGCGAAGCCCTGGTTCACCGGGCGCAGCGCGCGCCGGATTTCGTATGCGTCCTGGCGGGCGCCGCTGGATGTGTGGTGCTGGCCGAGCAGTGCCCACTCGCCCGGGTGCTGGCGCAGTGCTGCCGCGAACGCCTCTCGCGCCTCGCGAAGGCGCGGGACCGGTGGGGCGGGCGTCTCGAAGCGGATCGGGCTCGGCTGTGTGAGCGACATGGTTGTGACGGGTCCTCTCGTTGTCATGGATAGGCGTGTGGTGTGAGCGCCGAGACCAGGACCGGCCGCGGCGGGTTCGGTCTTCACCGCCCGGCGTGGGTGAGCACCGTGCAGGATCGGGCGGGCAAGCGGCGCCGGCCGTAGTGGGGCTTGGCCGCAGGGGTATCGCGGCGTCGCCGGGGCGGCGGGGCCGGGGCGGCGGGGCCGGGCTGTCTGCGGTGACCGGGCCGGAGCAGGCGGAGGGGGGGCCGCCGGGCTCCGTCGATACCGCGTAGCGCCATGTCGATGACCCAGAGGCGGTAAGCCCCCGCCCGTTCCTTGGGAGTGGCGGGGCGGTTCCGGGACGGTGCCGTGAGGTACGGGCGTACCGGGTCGATGGTGTCCAGGAAGGGGCGCGGGGCGGCTGCCTCCGCCGCGTACGGGCTCCGGTGAGCGGGCCAGGGCTTGCGCCACGGTTCGGGGTGGTGCGCCGGCGTGGGTGCGGGTGCGCGGTGCCGCCCGCTGGCGGGGAACAGGCGCTCCGCCCAGCGGACCAGGGTCGCGCGGGGGTCAGGTCCGGGAATGAGCGCCAGGACGAGGCGCCCGAAAAGGCGCGCGATAAGCTCTCGCATGTCTTCAGCTCCACCAAGCTGTAGGCCACTCCCCGGGACGGTTGCCGCCGTCGCCGGGGTCTGATTGATCTTGACCGTAGGTCTTGGCGTTGCGGAACACAGGTCCGGCGGCTCAGCCGTTACGTTTCCGCAGCTCAGGACATGCGAGAGCCCCTGACCCTCCACGGGCCAGGGGCTCCTTCTGGTGATCTCGGCGCGGGGCTGGGTGGTCTCCTCAGACGGTCGGTCGGAGGATCATCGCGTCATACACCGGGGATTCCGGGGCGTGCTTGATGCGGCCGATCACCTCGTACCCCCACCGCGGGTAGGCGGAGCGGGCGGGCTCGTTGTCGATGATGCACGTGAGGGTGGTCCACGGCTCCGCGCGGCCGGTCACCATCTCGTCGTGCAGCCGTCGGCCGATGCCCTGGTTGGTGTGCTGCGGCAGCACCATCAGCTCACGCAGCCAGAACACCCCGCCTTCCTCAGCGGCCTTGACCACGTCGGCGGGCCGAGCGTCGCCGAGGGAGACCCACCAGGCGCGATCGGGTTCGAGGGTGACGCCGTGGACGTACCCGGCAAGGGTCCCGTCGTCCAGGTGCGCGGTCACGGTCTCGAAGCCGCTCATGTCGAACGCGGCGTGAAGGCGGTTGATGTAGGTGGGAACGGCGAAAGGGGTCACCCGCGTACGGAGGGGCGTTGTAAACCTCCGCGTAGACCGATCAGCTCGTCTGCGATTCCCTTCGCCGCCTCCGGGTCGTGGCGGCGCAGGGTGAGGTGAGGGGTGTGGGTGGGCATCTGCCGTGGTCCCTTCCGGTGGCGGTCGTCAGGCGATGTGCAGGTCTAGCAGCTCGATGGTGTCGCGAGCATCGCTGTTGGCCTTCTGGTAGGGGCGTAGGCCCTCGCGAACACGGCGGAGCTGCCGCCGGTTGCGGGTCGACGTCATGCCTCCGTCGATCAGCCGCAGCGACTCGCGGGCGGCGGCGACGGTGTGGTCAAGGTCCTGGTCCTGAATGGCGGCGCCGGCGAGCCTGGCGAGGCACATGCCCCGGTTGCGGGAGTGCTCGATGTCTTGAAGGGCGGAGGAGCGTTCCAGCAGCCGCACCGCCCGCTTGTGCTGTCCGAGATCGGAGCGGCACATGCCTTCGAGGCAGACCAGTTCGGCCTCGTTGAGGAACCCGCTCCACTCCGGGTATCGGGTGCCACTCCTCGTCCGCGGGGGCACCTCCGGGACAGCGCCGCCCCGGGCCTTCACCAGCTCCGGGCCGTCAGCCCTGTTTCGTCGGCGCCGCTGGTCGAATCATTTCGGCACGGGCCCAGGCACTGGACACCTCCTCACGCGAGGCGGTCAGTGAAACAGCCGCAAGATCACTAACTGGGCAACGGTGCAGCAACTCTTCTCCGATACATCCTTGATGACTGCGAGTAGGCCAGCGAAACCACCCATTTTCGGCCACGCGGCACTCTTCGCGATTCAGCAACCGGAACAACACGCCCCCCATTGGCAACACACATTGCCCCGGGTAGCAGTCCGGCCACGCCAGAAAAAGCGGAGCACGGATATTCGAAAACTCCAACGTAAAGATCGGCCACACATCCAGCACAGTCTGTACATATGCGACTACCAGGCACAGACTTTCTCGCGAAGATCTAGCGCGCAGATCTCGTCCAACCTCCCACAAGCACAAGGAGCTTGACAGCACTATGAAGACGTCCAAGAGAGTCGCCGTCGCCGCCGTGGGGATGGCAGCAGCCGCCGGAACCCTCTTCGCGGCTGGCCCGTCCGTCGCGTCCACCCCGCAGCCCGTCGTCGTCACCGCGACCAGCGACATGACCCCGCCGGCAGCGCTCATAGGACCGAACGGCGAGAAGCCCACGGAGTGGGGTATGACTGCGGTGCCCGTCTCCCCTTCCGGCGTCACCCCCCTCACCACCAAGGAAGTTGGCGGGGGTACGTGGAGCTACGGCAACGTCCCCGTGGCGACCGGGTCGAAGTGCTACTCCAACTACATCCACCCGACCAAGCGCCACTCGGCGACGGCTATCAAGGCCAACGGCACTGACAAGACCTATGCCGACAAGGACCTTTGGGCGAAGGCGTCGGTGACCAACGGCGCTGCGTACACCTGCTACACGTACTGGGGCGTCTACTAAGATGCGCGGAGCGCGATAAGCTCTGAATGCCTTACCGAAGTCCCGGCCGCCCGGAATCTCAAACTCCGGCGGCCGGGACTTCGGCGCACCTCTACACCCCCCACGGCACACCATCACTTCGGCGGTGACTACGCATCATGACTCACGCGGAACTGACACGTGTTCAAGACGGCGGCTCCCAGGGGCGCTCCGTCATGAGTACTTGGATCTCCACACACACGCTCGCTCTGGTAACGGGGGCGGTTCTCGGCGCCTCGGGCCCGCTGCTCCTCTCGACCGGAGGGCAGGCAGGAAATGCGGCGCACCTGACCTTGAGCGCGGGTTGGGCCTGGGCCGCCCTGGCCTTCCTCATCGGCATATTCGGAAGGACGAAGATCCAGTCTGCCAGTGCCGGGACGACGGCCCTTGTCTGCGCGGTACTCGCGTACTACCTGACGAAGGCGGGCCAGGGTGAGTACGTGTCGGCTGACCTCAACGACCTGACAGGGCAGACGACGTACTTCGACTGGGGTGTATTCATCTCGAAGCTGTTGGCGTGGTTCTTCTTCGCCTTCCTTCTCGGCCCTCTCCTCGGATTTGCCGGAAACTTGGCACGGAACGGCCCGTACCGCCTTGTGTTTCGGCTCCCAGTGCCACTCGTGGTTCTGGTCGAGACATCGATGCGGATGCAGAATGAGGCCGCAATGCAGGGTCAGGTGGCTACTACGACATGGAGTGTCACGCGGATGGTCGCGGTGATCGCCCTCGTGGCCATCATCGTCCTGTCCCTGCTCGGAAATTGGCGCCATCGACGCGGCGCCTCCCGCGCCTGACGCCCCTGGAACCCGTACACGATCCGAGCCGCTATACGCTTGCGGTCCGGAGACCAAGATCAAGTGGGCATCCCCCCAGGTCAGAGGCTTGAAGGGTGCGAAGACACCGGACGCCGACGCGTCGGCCGCGCGCTCGCTCGCCTCGCCTCGTGTCCTTCGCTCGCGCTCTTGCGCGCGTGGTGCCAGTGGCACAGGGCCTGAAGGTTCGTGAGGCTGTGGTCATCACCGGGCTTGATGTGGTCCACGTCCGTGGCCGGCTCGGTGCACCGCTCGCCGTCGACCAGGACGGCCACGCAGCGGTACTGGCCGCTCCAGGTGGACCGGCCAGGAGCCGCGCGAGGAGGGGGGAGCCGGGGCGGGCCGCTGGGTCAGCGGATGCGGGGCGCGACCGGGGCCTTCGGGACTGCGGGAGCCTTCGGCGGGGCTGCCGGGGCCTTCGGCGCTGCGGGCTTGTTCTGGGTGCCGGTCGGCCTCTTGGTGAGGTCGGTCGGCTTCTTCGTCGTGCCGGATCCGCCGCCGTGGCGCTGCCGCCCGTCGTGGCCCGGGGCGATGCCGGTGCCCGCGCCGTACAGCACGCACGGCCGGGGACCGGCGGGGACCAGGTCTCCGGAGCCGCTGCGCGAGACGGGGCAGCGCGGCGGGGTGTCATCGTCCGCCGCGCTGACGGCGGGGATCACAACGGTGAGCACCATCAACAGGCCCAGGAGGGCGACGGCGGCCACCAGGAGGCCGTGAACGTGATGCGGCAGACGGCGGGTGTGCAGGGTGCGCACGGTGTGCCTTTCGATCGGTGCGGACCGGCCGGGCCGGTCCGCGTGGTGAGTGAAGCGGAGATGGGGGCTGGTTCAGCGGTCGCGCGAGGTCGCGCTCGTCCCTTCGAGCGGCACCGTCGTGCGGGGCGGGTCGATCTCGGAGAAGTCCGCCGAGTCGGCGAGGGGCGGGGGCATCAGGGCTCTTCGCGGCGCAACGTCACGCGGTGCGCTTCCTCGCGGCCCTGGTCGTACAGCTCGATCAGCCCGTCGGGGAACGACGTGGTGACGCTCTGCGGGTACTCGGCGGCGCCGAGCGCGTACGCGGCCTTTCCGGCGGTGTGCGGCACGTCGTCGTCGCCCCACACGGCCCACGGCCACATGCCGCCGATGAGGTACCGGCCGTGCACGTCCGGCACCACGACGACGACGCGCCCCAACGCGTCGTATTCCTCGGTCCACTGGAGAGTCAGGGTGCCGTCGGCGGAGAACGCGTAGCTCATGCACAGGTCGTCCCGGGCGACGTCAGCAGCGACCTGTGCGGCGGTCTCCTGGGTGAACAGGTGCGGGGTGTCGTCGAGCCACAGGGACGTGACGGGCAGTCCGACGTACGGGCCGAGTCCGGTCTCCGCGATGGTGAAGAGCTGGATGCTCAGGGGCGTTCCTTCGGCGTGCGTGGCGGGCGGCGTGGGCGGGATGGTGGCCATGGCGTCGGTTCCTTCCTAGCGGCGGGGAGAGTGGCAGAGGGCGGCCCGGCCTCCGGTGGGCGTGGCCGGGTGGGTGTGGCCGAACCGTGGAGCAGGGCGGTGCAAGGGCCGCAACAAGCCACCGACCGACGGGCGCAGGGGCCGGTGCGGCGGGACAGGCGCGGGGTAGGGAGCGGGGCATCCCCGCCGAAGAGGTCGGAGTCGTGCGAGATATTCGGGGGTGATGGCCGCACCATGCGGTGACGGCGGGAGTGGTGCAGGTCAGGCGGCTGCCGGGGATCGCTCGAATGCCGGAGTGCCGAACTGCTGGGCTTCGTTCTGGGTCATCGAGGGGTCGATGGCGGCGGGGGCCGTCCGGCTGTGCCGCACCCAGCCAGGGCACAAGCCCGGCTGGGTGCTGGGCAGTGCGCTCTCGTGCCGTGGTCTGGGGCCGTCTCGCGACACGTGGGCCCGGTGTGCTCCCCGGCCCGACTCGATCGGGCCGGGGAACCGGCTGTGGCGGGGGCTGTGGTGCCTAGAACGGGGGGCAGCACAGCGGCCCCGTGCACGCGTGTGCCGCCGCTTCCGCCTCCTCCCGCGCCTTGCGGGCTTCGTACTCGGCCGCCAGCCGCTCACGCCGTGCCACACACGGCGGGTTGTCGCACTCGCGGTGACCGGTGATCCCGTCCGTCGAAGCGTGATAGAGGTGATGGATCCGGTGTCCTCGCACCATCCGCAGAACGGGCGCAGACGGAGGAAGGCGGCGACCGCACGCGTGCACTCCTCGGCGTCCACGGCGGGGCGCCGGTCCTCGGCCGTGCCGTTGTAGACCATGCGCGTTCCCTGCTCGTCGGTCACGACGGCGTTGAACCCGATGAACGCTGCCCGGTCGACGTCGTAGCCCATGCGGCCGTTGCAGTCGTGCGCGGTGATGTAGAGGGTTGGCCCGTCGTGGCCCGTCGTGGCAAGCCATCCGCGCTCGGTGGCCCCCGCGCCCACCCGGTGGCTCACGCCCTGCTCGGTGAGCGCGCGGCGGATCAGCGCGCCCGTGTACAGGTCGGCACCGGGGCGCATCCAAGCCCAGCACCTCGCCGATCTGCCGGGTGGAGACCGGGCCGGCGGCCTGCCGCACCGCGGTCAGGATGCGCTGGTACTCCGCCGGCAGCACGGACTCAGCCACCTCCTGCCCACGGTCCGGGACCAGCCGCACCGCCCGACCCGCCACCTGGACCACCGGCGACCCGGCCTCCGTGCGCTCGTCGGCGAGCTGCTCGCTCATCCGCTGCCACACCCGCTCGGCCACGGCCAG
>NZ_JBQQBW010000183.1:0-8509 GCF_052245415.1 Streptomyces sp. 8N706
CGCTCCCCCACGGCGGGGGTGCGGGTACCCGCACCGGGCGCCGCACCGGACGACCACAACCCGGCGGACGACCCCGCACTGGCACCGGACGACCACGCTCCGGCGGACGGCCCCCCACTGCTCGCGGACCTCATGCCCTGGTCCGTCGCCCCGCTGCGGACCGGCCGGGCCTGGCCGCTCGCTCCCGACCCCGCCTCCCTCCGAGCCCGCTGGGACCGCCTGGCCCGGGCCGCGGACGAGGACGAACGCGCTGCCCTGTTCCAGCCCACCCGGTCCCGCACACCGCACACCGCGGTCTCCCAGCTCCCGGGCCACGCCTCGCCCACCGGACCGCTCGACGGCGACGCCGGACCCTGCCCGGCACCGGTCCGGGTCCTGCACGGCCCCTTCGACCGGCAATGGCTGATCCCCGACCACCGGCTGATCGACGCGGCCCGCCCGGAACTGTGGCGGGTGGCCGACGAGCGGCAGATCTTCACCGTCGAGCAGGGTCACGTACCGCAGGCCCCCGGCCCCGTCCTCGTCTTCTCCGCCCTGCTGCCGGACGGCCGCTCCCCCGCCGCACGACCGGGCCGGATCCGCCCGCTCCACCGCCGCCCCGGCGGCCGTGAGCCCAATCTCGCGCCCGGCCTGCCGGAGCACCTCGCCCGCCGCCTCGACCGGCCGGTCCCGGCCGAGGACTTCCTCGCCTGGGTGGCCGCCGCGGCCGTACGCCGTCCGGACGGCTGTGCCGTGCCACTCACCGGCTCAGCCGCCGTCTGGGAGGAGGGAGTGGCCCTCGGCCGCCGGGTGCTGTGGCTGCACACCCACGGCGCACGCTGCGCCACGTCCCCCGACGACCGCCCCAAACTGCCCGGCGGCAGCCGCCCGTACGTCCGCTCCGCCATCCCCGCCGACCGCCGCGCCCTGCCCGAGTCGTTGCACTACGACCCCGAGGAGAAGGCTCTTGGTGTCGGCACGGGACGTATCTCCCCGGTCCCGGCCGCGGCCTGGGACTTCCACGCGGGCGGGGTGCGGGTGCTCGAGCACTGGTTCGCGTGCCGCACCTCCCCGGCGCCTGCCGGAGCGCTGGAGGCGGTCCGGCCCGCCGCCTGGCTCAAGGAGTGGACCTCCGAACTCCTCGAACTGATCACGGTGCTCGCCCTGCTCGCCGAGCTCGAGCCCGAACGGGAGCGGCTGGCCGGGCGGCTCGCCGAAGGCCCGCCGCTCACGGCCGCCGAGCTGCGCGAGGCCGGTGTGCTGCCCGTCCCCGCCGCGGCCCGCCACCCGGCCTCCGTGCTGGACCACCACGAGGAAGGCCCGAACGGCCAGTTCGCCCTGCTGTGATACGGAGGCCCCGGGCAGGTGCCCTGACCATCCCGCCCGATCCCACGACGTGCCCAGACTTCATCCGGGGGCGCCCCATGCGCGCCCGTCTGCTCCATTTCGGAGCATCCGAGTAGCCCACTACGAGCACGCTCTCCCCCAGCCTTCGGCCGTGGGCCCCACCCAACGGTGGCTGGGGGAGCCGTGGGCCCCGTCCTGCGGCGGACGACGCTCCTTGCCGGACAGGACTTGGGGGCGTAGCCGCCGGGCCGCCGAACGGCACCCCCCGGCGCGGCCGGCCGAGGACTCACCGGTGGTCGCGTCGACGGTGGTCGCGGCCGCGTGAGGTGTCGGCCGGGGACGGCGGCGGCCGGTACCTCCCGGAGCTGCCTTGCCGCCGCGCACACCGGCCACCGGCTGACCGGGGGCGGTGACAAAGGTGCCGTCGGCGCGATAGGACCGGATCCATGAACGATTCCGCACCGCCCCAGCCCCTCCCCCTCGACGGGATCACCGTCGTCGCCGTCGAACAGGCCGTTTCCGCACCCTTCGCCACCCGTCAGCTCGCCGATCTGGGCGCCAGGGTGGTCAAGGTCGAGCGGCCCGACGGCGGGGACTTCGCGCGCGCCTATGACACCGCCGTACAGGGGCTGGCCTCGCACTTCGTCTGGGCGAACCGGGGCAAGGAGTCGATCGCGCTCGATCTGAAGGAGCCGCGGGGCCGCGACATCCTGGACCGGCTGGTGGCGGACGCGGACGTCTTCGTACAGAACCTCGCGCAGGGCGCGGCGGCCCGGCTCGGACTGGACGCCGCGACGCTCTGCGCCCGACACCCCCGGCTCGTAGCCGTCGACATCTCCGGCTACGGGCCGGACGGTCCGTACGCGCACAAGCGGGCGTACGACATGCTCGTGCAGTGCGAGGCCGGGCTCGTCTCAGTGACCGGCACCCCCGATCAGCCGGTGAAGGCCGGGATCCCCGCGGCCGATATCGCCGCCGCGATGTACGCCTTCTCCGGAGTGCTCGCGGCCCTGCTGCGGCGCGGGGTCACCGGACGGGGCGGGCCGGTGGAGGTGTCGATGTTCGACGCGCTCGCGGAGTGGATGGGGCATCCGCTGTACTTCGGGATGTACGGAGGTGAACCACCGGCGCGCACCGGTGTCGCGCACGCCGTCATCGCGCCCTATGACGCCTATCCGACGGCCGACGGCCCGCTGGTCCTGCTGTCCGTGCAGAACGACCGTGAGTGGCGGCGGCTGGCCGAACAGGTGCTGGAGCGGCCCGAGCTGGCCCTCGACCGGGACTACGCGACCAACGTGGCCCGGACCCGCCACCGTACGAAGACCGACGCGGCGGTGGCGGAGGCACTGGCCACGCTGACGGCCGAGGAGGCGATCGGGCGGCTGGAGCGGGCGGGGATCGCCTGTGCTCGGCTCAACGGGGTGGCCGAACTGGCCGGTCATCCCCAGCTGGCGGCCAGGGACCGGTGGCGGGAGGTGGGTTCACCGCAGGGTCCCCTGCGTGCCCTGCTCCCCCCGGTCACCCTGCCCGGCGGCGAGCCGCCGAGGATGGGTGCCGTGCCCGCGCTGGGTGAACACACCGAAGCGCTGCTGCGCGCCCTGGGGATGACGGGCGCGCAGGTCGCCGCGCTACGCCGGGACGGTGTGATCGCCTAGGGCCGGCTGGGCAGGGGGACGGGAGCGATCAGCCGCGGTTGCCGAACAGCGAGCGGCGCAGCCGCCGCAACGGCGCGAAGAGCGAGACCCGGGAGACTCGCGCCCGCGCCCCTCTGCTCGAACCGGTCCGCGACACGTCACGCGACGCTATCTCGCGCATCAGCAGGGTGGCCTCCTCCGCCTCGCACTCCGGCACGGCGGGACCGGCCAGCACGGCGAGATGGCGGTCGAGGCGCGTGCTGGACGCGCTGCTTCCGCAGTTGATGGCAGGTACTCGAGCCCTGCTCCGCATTGCTATCTGTTCCATGAGACTCCCCACCCAAACGAGGGCACCCGGCCCGGGCAGGTTAACCCTACCGCCCCGTCGCGTCACCCACGCATCCGCGGCCCCCGATTCACCTTCCTCGCAAGGGGGTTGACGTCACGGGCCCGGACCGATCCCGAACTCGTCCGCCGTCGCAGCAGGTTGTCCGTCGTGCAGTGGCCGAACCGATACCGGCGGTTTGTTCCGGAGCGTATCGCTGCGGGGTGATTCCGGCCAGGGTGGGTGGTGACGTCCCGGCCGAACGCCCCCGGCGGCCACGCGGCTCTCCGAGGAAGTCCCGCCGAGGACGCCTCACCGCGGACGGCCGGTGAGGAGGCCTCGGCCGGCGGGGCCTCCTCCGGTGCGACGGCGCGCGGCTGTGCGGTCAGGCCAGGGATCTCAGGACGGGCAGATAGCCACCGGACTGTCCGGCGGCCGTGGGGTGGTACGAGTGCTCGACCGGGATGGTGACGCTGTGGAGCCATGGGTCGCTGGAGCAGATCTCATGGCCGGTGAAGGTGCTGGTCACATCGCCGAAGGTGAAGCCGTGGTCGGCGGCGCGCTTGGCGGTGGCGGCGTTGAGGTCGTCGGAGGCGGCGTTGAGCGCGGACCGCTCGTTCTCGCTGAGGCCCGCGATGCAGCTTCCGTTGAGCTTGTACAGACGGGGGTAGCCGAGGACGACGACCCGGGCGGCGGGGGCTTTGCTGCTGATGGCGGAGTAGACCTGGTCGAGCCTGCCGGGCAGCGTGGTGGCGACGTACTGGCGGGCCTGCTGGACACGCTGGAGGCAGGTGCTCTCGGAGCTCAGCACACAGGTCGTCATCACATCGGCGAATCCGGCGTCGTTGCCGCCGATGCTGATGCTGACGAGTCCGGTGGAGCCGTTGAGGGGGGCGAGCTGGCCGGAGAGCACATCACCCGTACGCGCGCCCGAGCACGCGGTGAAGGAGAAGGACGCGGGTGCATGCGCGGCGGCCCAGAGGGCGGGGTGGGAGCGGGTGCTTCTCTTGCAGGCACCACTGGCACTGTCGTAGCTCCCGGCACCGAGGCCGGAGGAGTACGAGTCGCCGAGGGCCACATAGTGGAGTGCGGCCGTCTGTTCGGCGGAGTGTGCCGCGCCCGCCCCGGTGAGGGCGAGCGCGGCGGTCAGAAGGGTTGCGGACAAGGCGGCCGCAAATCGGGACAGTTTCATGGAACCTCCCTTAGCAGGACCTCTGCCACATCTGTCGTAGCAGCGCCCAACCAAGACGGGAAGTGTCCATGTCAAAACTGTTGATCCGGGGGTCTTGTTGTGATTTTCACAGCATGAGGCGCACAAGACGCCCCGCGGGCTCGCTCCGACCCTCACCCCGAACGGCCCCGCCTCGCCGACCAGCACAGACGGTCTGGCGCATCTCCCCTGCAGCGAACGGAAGTTGACAGAGCGCAGGCACACCGGGCCCTGGGGAGCGGGGCGTCTGCACACGGTCTCCGCATCTTGACGCGCGTCCGCCGGTTGCGCGACATTGAAGCCCGGCATCCGGCGCTTCGGGGGGCAAAGTCGCCAATGCAGACCGTCAGTGACAACAGATCCGCCATCGGGGACGTGTTCCCCCTTTTGGCGGGGTCGGCCGTCGGCATCGGAGGGGTCGGCGCGGTGCTCGCGCTCGCCGATGTGGCCTCGCCACTCCGCGCGCCGTTCACGCTCTTCTTTCTCATCGCCGCACCCGCGGTCGCCGTGGCGGCCGCCCTGGCCGGGCTCGATCCGCTGAGCCGGAGCGTGGTGGCGGTGGCGGGCGCGCTCGCCGTGAACCTGCTGACCGCGCAGACCATGCTGGCGCTGCACATCTGGTCGGTCCGGGGCGGGGTCGTGGCGGTCGCCGTGCTCAGCCTGCTTCTCTTCCTGCCGGCCTTCGCGCGGCGCCTGGGCCGCGCGGCGAGAACTCGGACTTCCTGACGTGGACATACGCGTGTACCGCCCGGGCGAACTGACAGACGCCGACCGGGCGGCGTGGACCGCTGCCCAGTCACAGGCTCCGCTGCTCGGCAGCCCGCAGCTGGCCAACCCCTTCCTTTCCCCGGAGTTCACGCTCGCCGTGGCCCGCAGCCGGCGCGGCGTACGGATCGCGGTGATCCGGGAGGACGGCGAACCGGTGGCGTTCTTCCCGTATCAGCGGTCCCCCGCCGGGATCGGCCGTGCGGTCGCGCTCGGCGTCTCCGACTGCCAGGGCCTCGTCCACCGGCCGGGCTTCCAGTGGGACGCCCGCGACCTGCTCCAGGCCTGCGGATTGTCGGTGTGGGAGTTCGACCATCTGGTGGAGGGCCAGAAGCCGTTCGAGTCGGGTGCCACCGGCTCGTACGCCTCCCCGGTGATCGACATCGAGCAGGGGTACGACTCCTATCTGGCCGTGCTGCGCGCGCAGTCGCCGAAATTCACCCGCACCACGCTCGCCAAGGAGCGCAAGCTCGGCCGGGACGCGGGCGAGGTGCGGTATGTGCACGACGAGCGGGACCCGGCCGTACTGCGCACGCTGATCGACTGGAAGTCCGCGCAGTACCGCAGGACCGGACGCAGCGACCGCTTCTCCCGGCCGTGGATCCACCAGCTCGTCGAGCAGCTGTTCCACACCCGGACGCCGGCCTTCGCCGGGCTGCTGTCGGTGCTGTACGCGGGCGGGCGCCCGGTCGCGGCCCACTTCGGGCTGCGCTCGGAACGCGTTCTGGCCTGCTGGTTCCCGGCGTACGACCCGGCGTACGCGAAGTTCTCCCCCGGACTCGTCCTGCATCTGCGGATGGCCGAGGGCGCGGCCCGGGAGGGCATGTCCCACCTCGATCTGGGGCGGGGCGCGAAGGAGTACAAGGACTCCCTCAAGACACGCGATCTCAGCGTCTCGGAGGGCTGGGTCATGCGGCGCCACCCCGTGGCGGTGGGCTATCGGGCGCGGCGCGCACCGCTGCGGGCACTGCGGAACACCGTGACCGGCCGTCCGGAGCTGTTCGAGCCGGCGGATCGCCTTCTTAAACAGATCGGTCGTATTCGATCAGGCCGTTGAGACCGGAGCCGGTCAAGGAAGAGAAAACTCCATATGACCGAGTAAGAACAAAAGACAAAAAATGCAAAAAAGTGACCCTGTAGTCCAGGTCTTGCCATAGAGTCCCAATTATCAATACTGTCATACATCTAACCGCATCGGTCCGTCATGCAAGCGGCTCCAGGGGAGGGGCTCCGACGTCGCGACGGGTCCGGGGCGGGGCGCGGTAGGGGGGTGCCGTACACGGCTGCCGCAAGGCGACCGGGGTACGTGCCGCGCGGCCGGCTCACCATGCCAACTCACCCATGCCGAACGGTGCTTCATGCCGTCCTGCCCTGGGTGAGGACCCCCCTTTCGAACCGGAAACACCATCGGACCGCCTGGGCGGGCGGTCCACCGGACGAGAGGGACGAAGAATCATGAGCTCTTTCTTACGCCCGGTCACACCGGACGAAGATCCCTGCATTTCGGCGGACGAATCTCCAACGGACGGATCTCCTACGGAGATCCGTCTCGGCCGAATACCGAGCCAGTACCGGCCGGTCTCCTCGCATCTCGCGATCGCACCACCGGTGAGTGTGGTGATTCCCGCGATGAATGAGGCGGAGAATCTGCCGTACGTGTTCATGTCGCTGCCCGAGTGGATTCACGAAGTCGTCCTGGTGGACGGGAACTCCACCGACGACACCGTGCGGGTCGCCCGTGAGCTGTGGCCCGGGGTCAAGGTCGTGCCACAGCGAGGCAAGGGCAAGGGAGATGCCCTCATCAGCGGGTTCACCGCCTGCACCGGCGAGATCGTGGTCATGGTCGACGCGGACGGCTCGGCCGACGGCGGCGAGATCGTCTCGTACGTCTCGGCGCTCGTCGGCGGCGCGGACTTCGCCAAGGGCTCCAGGTTCGCCAACGGCGGCGGCACCGATGACATGACACCGGTCCGCAAGCTCGGCAACCGCGTCCTCACGGCCATGGTGAACGCCAAGTTCGGGGCCCGTTACACCGACCTCTGCTACGGCTACAACGCCTTCTGGAAGCGATGCCTCGACGAGATCGCGCTGGACTGCGCCGGGTTCGAGGTCGAGACCCTGATGAACATCCGGGTCGTGAAGGCGGGTCTGAGGGTCCAGGAGATCCCGAGCCACGAGTACAACCGCATCCACGGCGCCAGCAACCTCCGCGCCGTACGCGACGGGCTCCGGGTCCTCAAGGTCATTCTGCGCGAGCGGAGACAGCGGCGGCCGCGCCGCCGTCCGTTCGTCATCGCACCGAACGTGAGCCGGGGAGAGGTGTCTTGACCGCTCGCGACCCGGTGCATGCCTCGGTGCATCCCTCGGTCCATGTCCCGGTGCATATCTCCGTGGTGATCTGCGTGTACACCGAGGCCCGCTGGGACGACATCCTCGCGGCCGTCCGATCGGTGCGCGACCAGTCCCTTCCGGCGCTCGAGACGCTCCTCGTGGTCGACCACAACGAGGCACTGCTGCACCGGCTCACCGAGCGGTACGCGAGGGAGGACGTACGGGTGCTCGCCAACGCGGGCCCCCGCGGCCTCTCCGCGGGCCGCAACACCGGTATCGCCGCGGCGTCCGGTGAGGTGATCGCCTTCCTCGACGACGACGCGGTCGCCGAGCCTGACTGGCTGCGGCACTTCGCGGAGGGATACAGGGATCCCCAGGTGATGGCGGTGGGCGGACGGACGCTTCCGTCCTGGGCTTCCGGCCGCCGTCCCGGATGGTTTCCGGAGGAGTTCGACTGGGTCGTCGGCTGTACGTACCGAGGGCTGCCGCCCGGGCGGGTGCGGGTGCGCAACGTCCTGGGCGGCAACGCCTCCTTCCGGCGGGAGGCCTTCGATGCGGCCGGAGGCTTCGCCACGGGCATCGGCCGGGACGGCGACCGACGGCCGCTCGGCTGCGAGGAGACCGAGCTGTGCATCCGGCTGACCCGCGCCCGCCCGGACGCCGTGCTGCTGATCGACGACCGTGCGGTGATCCACCACAAGGTTCCGCACGCACGGGAGCGGTTCGCCTACTTCCGCCGCCGGTCCTATGCCGAGGGGCTGTCCAAGGCGCTGGTCACGCGGAGCGTGGGAGCGCAGGCCGGACTGGAGACCGAACGCCGGTACGCCACGCGCGTACTGCCCGCGGGCATCGCGCGGGGGCCTCGGGATGCGGTGCGCGGCCGGCTCGCAGGGGCCGGCCGCGCGGCGACGATCGTCA